>CASEQH010000042.1 GCA_949290085.1 uncultured Bacillota bacterium
TAATTGCATTTATATTGCCACCTTTCTATGCTTTACTACTGATTATATTATAGCATATTTTGGTGATATTGAGTATAGTGTATTTGCAATTCATCTCGCCACTTATAGAAGTGGGAGAATTCTTGCTGAATTTTAGTTAAAATAATATTTTATAGATATCGATATCTTGAATATTTAATTTATGATTTAGATTGTAACTATTTAGACATTCAATGACTTGGTTAGTTAAATATGTCGGTGTGCTAGCGCCGGCGGTGACATAGATATTTTCGACATCTAAATCATTTTCATCTATCTCTTTAGCTGTTTCTATCATTCTGACTTTCTTGATGCCGCTATCTAGAGCGATTTGTTTAAGCTTGTTGGTATTATTTGAACGAGGATCGCCAACTACATATAGTAAGTCACAGTCCTTTAAATTCATAATGGCCTTTTGACGCATACTCGTGGCATTGCATATCTCTTCACATATAATGGCTTTTGGCCATTTTTCTTTTATCTTTTCGTTGATCTCACGTATTTCAAAAATAGACATAGTCGTTTGATTAGTGACAAAAATAGGCTCAGAAATTTGAAACTCTTCTAGGTCGCCGATACTAGTGATTAAGTGGATGTTTTGACTTATCGATAAGACGGCAAGAGCTTCGGGATGATTCTTTTTACCTATATATAAGACATTAAAACCTTCTTTGATCTTTTCTTTGATGATATCTTGGGTCTTGATGACATCGCTACAAGAGGCATCAATAATCTTTAAACCCTTATCTATGGCTTTTTCTTTGATGCTTTCAGCTATGCCGTGGGCTGTGAAGATTACTATGCCACTATCGATTTCATCAAGTAGTTCTTCTTTGGTTTTTTTCTTGTCATCCAGGGTGATAATATCTAAGGTATTTAAAGCTTCGGTCACATAGCTATTATGGACTATCATACCTAAGATATATATAGGTGTATCCATATTATCTCTTCTTGCTTTCTTAGCTATCTCAATGGCGTTGATAACTCCTTTACAATATCCGCTAGGAATAACTTTTTTAATTTGCATATTTTAATTTTACCACAATATACTTTTTTTAAAATTAATGATAGAATGTTAAACATGAAAAACCTAAATTTAAATGAAAATGCTCTAGAATTTATCCGTTTAAATGGCTTTAAATCTCTTACTAAGGTCCAAGAGGCGACTATTCAAATGGCTCACAAGAACAAGGATATAGTTGCTCTTGCAAAGACAGGAACTGGTAAGACTCATGCCTATTTAATACCTATATGTGAAAAAATAGATGAAAATATTGATGAGACACAAGCTATCATCTCTGCACCAACTAGAGAATTAGCTTTCCAGATATATCAAAATGCTCGTCTTATGCAAGAAGTTTTCCCTAATTTAAGAATAAAACTTCTATCAGGTGGCTTAGATACTAAACGTATGAAGGAAGGACTTAAAAAAGCTCCACATATTGTCATTGGTACACCTGGACGTATCAAAGACTTGTATAGCGATAGCACAATTAGAGTTGACCTAGTCAAGATATTTGTCATCGACGAAGCTGATATGACTTTAGAATATGGATTCTTAGAAGACATAGATACCATCTTTTCAAGGATGAATAAGCCACAGATAATGTGCTTTAGTGCTACTTTGCCAGAGGGTCTAAGACCTTTTATCAAGAAGTATCTAAATCATCCTCAAGTAATTGAAATAGAAGATGAAGATAAAGTTAGTCCTAATATCAATCATGTTCTCATCGATTGCAAACATAAGTCTTATGCTGAGGCATTGTTAGATATCTTGGGTGGCTTTAATCCTTATGTCTGCCTGATATTTGCCAATACGCGTGAAGAATGCGATGAGATATATCAGATGTTTCAAAAACATAAAATCGATGCCATCTTATTACATGGTGGTCTAGAAGCTAGAAAGCGCCAAAGAGCCATCAAACAATTAAATACCAAAAAATATACTTATATCATCGCCAGTGATATCGCCTCTAGAGGTATAGATATCGATGCGATAAGTCATGTCGTATCTTGTGGTTTTCCTAAAGAACTCAGCTTCTATATCCATAGAGCTGGTCGTACTGGTAGAAATGGTCGGGAAGGAACTTGCTTCGCCCTCTATAAAAAAGAAGATGAAAACGCGATTAAGCAATTGACTAAGGAAGGAATTCAGTTTCAACCTAAACAGTATAAAAATGGTGAGTGGCGCGATTTAAAACCTCTCGATTTTAAACGTGTTAGCCGTGAAGAAAAAAGAGAGAAAGAAATCGCTCGCATGCTAAGCAAGAAGAAAGAAAAGGTCAAGCCAAATTATAAGAAGAAAAAGACCAAGGCTATCGAAGCGATTAAGCGCAAAGAGCGTCAAGAATATATTCGCAAAAAGATTAGCGAAGAGAAAAAGGCCAGATATAAACAAATGGCCAAATCAAAAGAAAAATAATTGGGAATACTTATGGTATTCCTTTTCTTAAGGTATAATATTTTCTATGAGAACTTTTTTATTAAATTATATTGGGGATAAAGAATTTTATTTAAAAACTTTTAGAGTCACATTTCCATTAGCGATGACCATGTTATTGACTAGTTGCATGTCGATTATTGATTCCATCATGGTTTCATCCATCGGCATGGTTACAGCAGTAGGCAATGCGACACAAATCATTACCTTGTCAAATGGTATATCATGGGGTATCACTAGTGGTATCGCTATTTTTGCGGCTCAGTTTTTTGGAGCTAAACAATTTGATAAGATGGGTAAGACCCTTGGTTTGAGCATCATTTTATCTTTGATTAATGCTCTTATCTGGATATCGGTATCTTATCTATTTCCTGACCAGATATTATTATTCTATCTCGATGATTTAGAAGTGCTTGAATATAGCCGCCGCTATCTACAAATCGTCGTCTTAGCCGAAATACCTTTGGCTTTAAATAATTCTATCGGTATCATGTATCGCAGTGAACACAATACTAAATTAACTTTCATCATTTCCTTATTTGGAGCGATTTTTAATATCTTTTTCAATTATCTATTTATTTTTGTTCTTGATATTGGTGTCGAAGGGGCAGCGATAGGAACTTTGATTGCGCAAAGCTTAGTCTTTTTAATCTATGTCTTTTATATTATTAAAGATAAGCCTTCTTTTATATTAGGAATAGAGAATTTTAAGCTTCATCTATCTTTTGTAAAGCCCATTTTTGCTCGCATTATTCCGCTTATCATCAATGAGACGCTCTTTGGTTTTGGAATGACCCTTTTTGTCAAGGCCTTTGGCTTATTGGGCACTCAAAGTATGGATGCTTACTATGTGGCCAATCAGATATTTAATCTCTTCCTCTTTTTGGTGCATGGCTATGGTTCAGCAGTATCTATCTTAATAGGCACTAGACTAGGACAGGGTAGAATTGAATTAGCTAAACAAGAGGCTAAATATCAATTGGGTCTAGGAGCGATGTTGGCGGTGGGACTAATCATCTTTATTATCATCTTTAAGGCTCCACTACTAGAGCTATACAATGTTCAAGATATGAATACTTATATCACGTGCGGAGGTTTACTCAACGTCTTTGCGTTTAAAGTTTTCATGCGCATGTTTAACTTCTTGATGTTTTCGACGCTTAAAGCTGGTGGTGATGCCAGTATCCTCAACTTCCTTGATTCGGGTATCATGTATCTAGTTGGCATACCTATCGCCTTTATCAGTATACTAATCTTTAAGATTGATTCTATCGTCCTAGTTTTATTGCTTTGTCAGATTGAACAAGTCGTCCGTTTCATTTTGACTTATCGACGTTATCGAACTGGTACTTGGGCTAATGATTTAACTAAGTCTATGGTATAATTAAACCGCATGAAAAAAAGAGAAATATTATTGATTACCGCCATAGTGGCGATAAGTTTGGTGGCTTTATTGGTCTATAATTCTTTTAATAGCAGTAAATCGATTGGCAAGATAATTGATGCCGACGGAAATACTGTCTTAACTTTTGATATTAATGAAGATGGCTACTATACTGTCGAAGGTGATTATGGAAGCTTTAATTTAGAAGTTAAAGATGGCAAGTGGCGAGCAGTGGATGTCGAATGTCCTAATCATGATTGTGAGAATATGGGCTGGTCTTCCAGAGATATCTATATTCCTATCATCTGTTTACCAAATAGGTTGTGGGTGGTCTTAGATGAGTAAGACGAAGAAGATGGTCACTTTGATGATGTTTTCAGCTTTAGCTATCATCATTAACTTATTTGAAAGTGCCTTTATTCCACCTATTCAATTTGGTATCCGTTTTGGTTTAGCGAATATCATGGCCCTAATTACAATAAAGATGTTTGGTATCAAAGAGATGTTAGTGGTCAATACTTTGAGAGTAACTATCGGTAACCTCCTAAAGGGAGTTATCTTTGGTTCACCATTTTGGATATCATTTTCAGGCGTTGCCTTCTCTTCTATTGCCATCATTGTCTTTCATAAACTAAAGACATCACTTTTATTTACATCCATCATGTCAGCTATCTTCCATAGCTTTGGCCAAGTGGTTATGGTCATAATTCTATATAATCAAGTCAATATCATCGCTCTACTACCTATCCTTGTCATTTCATCGGTAGCTACAGGCGTATTGACTGGTTTAATTGCGAGAGAAAGTTTAAAGAGGATTAGATTTTGAAAGTAGGTTTTGTATCATTAGGTTGTAGTAAAAATTTAGTAGATAGTGAATACATCATCGGTCTATTTGAGGATGGTACTTTTGAATTTGAAAGTGATCCAGCAAAATGTGATATCATCGTTATCAACACTTGTGGTTTTATCTTAGATGCTAAAAAAGAGGCAATAGATACCATTTTGGAGATGGCTGAATATAAGAAACAGAATTTAAAGAAATTGATAGTCTGTGGTTGTTTTGTCGAACGTTATCTCGATGAATGTAAAGACGAATTCAAAGAAGTAGACCTCTTTGTGCCTATTCATGACTATCCTAAATTACATATCTTATTGAAAGAATTGTTGAATCATGATTTTGATGCATCATATAAAGAAAAAAGAAAGATGATTACCAATAATTTCTACGCTTATCTAAAGATATCTGATGGTTGTGACAACCGTTGCTCATATTGCGCTATTCCATTAATCAGAGGTAATTGCGTCTCTTATCCGATTGAAGACTTAGTCAAAGAAGCTCAAAGACTATATTCTTTAGGTGTTAAGGAACTCAATGTGGTAGCTCAAGATACTACTTATTATGGTAAAGACTTATATGGTCATTTCGCCTTAAAAGAGTTATTGGTGGAATTAGATAAGATTCCTTTTACTTGGATTAGAGTCCTTTACATGTATCCTGATGAGATAGAAGATGACTTATTAGAAGTGATGAAGGGTCTAAAACGTGTCATTCCTTACTTTGATATACCTATTCAATATGGTAATGATCGCTTACTAAAACTCATGAATAGAAGGGGTAGTGTCAAACTTATCAAGGAAAAGGTCAATAAGATAAGAGATTATTTTAAAGATGCGATAATACGCACGACTATCATCGTCGGTTTTCCTTATGAAGATGAAGATAGTTTTACTGATACTATCGATTTAATTAAAGAATTACGTTTTGATTCCTTGGGAGCTTTTACTTATTCAAGAGAAGAAGATACTAAGTCTTATGATATGCCACAGCTAGAAGAAGATATTAAAAATAAACGCTATGATGTCTTGATGAATGTTCAAAAAGAGATATCTTTAGATATTAATTCTAAAAGGGTGGGTAAAAAGTATCTCGCTCTAGTCGAAAGGTATGAGAGCCTATTTAATCGCTATATCGCTAGGTCTTATATGAGTGCCCCTGATGGCATAGATGGCGTCATCTATGTTAAGACAGATAAGGAATTAGAGATAGGAAGTTTTGTCGAAGTAGAAATAATTGATTATAAAGAATATGATTTGATAGCTAAAGTTTAAAATCAATATTATAATTAAGGTAAAGAAAAAAGGAGAACTTTATAATGAATCGCTATATCAGTATTGATTTAGGAGGAACTAATGTAAGGGTTGCCAAAGTTGATGACGACGGCAATATCTTGCAAGATGTCAAAAGACCTTCATATGCCCTAGAAGGACCAGAGAGAGTTACTGCTAATATCATCGAGATGATTGAGGAAATCGATGCTTACCAAAACTGTCTAGGCATTGGCATTGGTATACCTGGTGCTGTCGACACTTATAATCGCACGATTACCATTTCTACTAATTTACCCGGTTTTACTGGCTATCCACTATGTAAGATATTAGAAGAGAGATTTAATCTTCCAACTTTCATGGATAATGATGCCAATGTTGCAGGACTTGCGGAAGCTATACTTGGAGCGGGTAAAGGCTGTCCAATTGTTTATTACATCACTCATTCAACTGGCATTGGTGGTGCCCTTGTGGTCGATGGTAAGGTAGTATCTGGGAGAAAGGGATATGCCGGAGAAATCGCCAATATTATCGTCAAGGACAATGGCAAGAAATATAATTATTTAAATTGTGGCGCCGTAGAAAATGAAGCTAGCGGTACTGCCATTGCCCGTATGGGAAAAGAAGAAATAGGCGACGAGATAGAATCAGCTATCGATGTCTTTAATTTGGCAAGACATGGCGATGAGCGTGCACTAGATATCTTAGATCGCATATCAAAAGATCTAGCCCAAGCTATGGCTGATATTGCTCATGTGTGTGACCCTCATATTTTTGTGATTGGCGGCGGTTGTTCAAATGCATTTGACCTCTACTTCCATAATGTCATTCGCTACTATCAGACTATGGTTCATGAAAAGATGCGAGATGTGCCAATTGTGAAAGCAGTCTTGGCTGAACCTGGCGTTGTCGGAGCAGCGATGTTAGTAAAATCTAATCTTAAAAAGTAATTAAATAAGCAGGCAATGACCTGCTTTTATAGTACTAAAATAGTAGTTTAATGGTAGCGCATAGATAATTAATAGTATAATTATCTTAGAAAGAGGTATATTTATGGATGATTTATTACTTAGAAAATATGCAACTCTGGCTGTCTCTTTAGGAGCTAATGTTCAAAAGGGGCAATTGATTAGAATCTCTGGTCCGGTTGAAGCATATTCTTTTTTGCATATGTGTGCTGAAGAAGCTTATCGATTAGGAGCAGGTCAGGTAATAGTCGATTACTTTGATAATCATCTAAGTCGCCTAGATTATGAAAATGTCGAAACAGAAGTGCTCAAGAAAGTTCCTGAGCATAAAGTGGAATATGCTAAGTATTTGATTGATAGAGAATATTGTGCCCTCTATGTCGAATCTCCTGATCCTGATTTGATGGACGGCATTGACGCAAGTAAGATAAATGAAGTTATGATGGAGCGCCAAAAGGTGATGAAACCATTTGATTACTACTTTACTAATAATGTAGCTCAATGGTCTATCGTCTCATATCCTAATCTTAAATGGGCTAAAAAGGTCTTCCCTGAAAAGAGTGATGATGAAGCTTTAAAAGCTTTATGGGAAGCAGTATTATACGCTTCTAGAGTTGATGAAAACTCAGTTGAAGACAATTGGCAAAAACATAATGCTGAGATTAGAATTCATTGCGATAAGATGAATGTTTACAATTTTAAATCTTTACACTTTAAGAATTCTAAGGGTACTGATTTGACAGTTGGCCTTATCGCTAATCATAAGTGGGAAGGTGGCTCAGATACTAATAGTAAGGGTGTCTACTTTAATGCCAATATTCCAACCGAGGAAATCTTTACAATGCCTGATAGATATCATATTGATGGTGTAGTCTATTCTACTAAGCCTCTATCATATCGCGGTAAGATTATTGATGAGTTTAAACTCGTATTTGAAAATGGTCGAGTAGTAGACTATGATGCTAAACAAAATAAAGAGACTTTGAAGAATTTATTAGAGACTGACGAAGGTTCTAAGTCACTTGGTGAAGTCGCTTTAATCTCTAATGATTCGCCAATCTCTAATTTAAATATCTTATTCTACGATACCTTATTTGATGAAAATGCTTCATGTCATTTAGCTTTAGGCCAATGTTATCCTAGCAATGTTAAAGATGGCACATCGCTGAGTGAAGAAGAATTATATAAATTAGGTGGCAATTCATCTATGGTTCATGTCGATTTCATGTTTGGCAGTGCTGATATGGAAGTATATGGAACTACTTATGACGGCGAAGAGATCAAAGTGTTTGAACAAGGTAATTTCATTATTTAGGAGGAATTAGAAAATGTTAGAATTTCGCTATGATACTCAATTATTAATCGAGGGAAAAGGCCTTGATGAAGATGCGATAAGCGCATATTTTACTGAACATTTCAAGGGCGATTGTCTTTTGGCTGTCGGTGATGATGAACTTATTAAAATTCATTTTCATACCAATGAGCCATGGGATGTCTTGGCCTATTGCGCAACCTTAGGCGAGATTTATGATATTGTCGTCGAAGATATGGATAGACAATCTAGAGGTTTAAAAGGTTAAGAAATTCGCATTACTGTGTTATAATCTAGTAAAGAGGCAGTAAATGTACCATATTAGCGACATCAGAAAATTTATCCGTTGTCCTAGATATTATTATTTGAGTAAAGATAATCATGTAGATAACATCTCTTATATTAATAACGATGAAGATATAACTTTACTATTTGCTAAGAAGTTAGGTATAACTGATTACTATTTAGGAGTGAAAAATGATTCGCCATTACGAGTAAAAGACGAATTTAATAATTATGAATGGTTTATCAAAGCTCGTTTTGAAGCCAATGGTTTAAGAGTAAAGATACCTATTATTCATCGTCTCAAAGATTCCATTGATGTCTATTTTACCTATTATGGACTATATCCCAAGGATAACGAATTAGATTTTTATCGATTAGATTTAGAAGTATTGAAATTAAATTCTTATCATATCAACAATATCTTTATTATTAGATTGAATGAAGATTATATCTATCAAGATGAAATTGATTATGAGAAACTATTTATTATTGACCGATATTTATATTCTAAAAAGTCTAAGGCTTCATATCTTTTGAATGATTTACTAAAATATCGCTTTAACTTTAAAAGAGTTATAGAACAGATGGAGAGGTTTAGTTTAAAAGATTGTAAAGTTGTAAGAAAGAGAATGTGTAAGTCTGGAGAGATATGTCCTTTCTATCATATTTGTTACAGGGATGAGTCTTCTCTAGATGATGATAATATTTTGACCCTAGCTGCATGTAAGAATAAATACTTGATGTATAAGCGGGGAGTTCGTTCTTTGAAAGATGCTGATATCAATTTGATTGAAGGAAGTCAACTTCAATATGCCCAGATAATGGCTAGTCGCAATCATGGCTTATTCTATGATTTATATCCAATTAAAGCCTTTCTTAAAAACTTAGAGGCTAGGCCGATATCATTTATTGATTTTGAATGGGACCGCTACTTGATTCCTAAATATAATGGTTTAAAAGCCCTTGATGTCGTCTGTTTTGAATTCGCTCTTTATATCTTGGATGAAAAGGGTGAATTACATCATCAAACCTTTATTGGTAAAGGTGATTGTCGTAAGGAATTTATTGAAAAGCTTATCGCATACTTGCCTAAAAGTGGTCCTATTGTCGCTTATAATGCCTATGGGGCTGAAGTATTGCGCTTAAAGGAATTGGCTAGACAATTTCCAGAATATGTCGACAGTTTAAATGTGATTATTAGTCGTTTTGTCGATATATCTAAGCCATTTATCGATGGTCTAGTATATATGACTAAGATGCGAGGAGACTTTTCATTAAAAAGCCTTGTAAAAGCTATCTCTAATTATTCTTATGATAATATGGATATTCGTAATGGGATGGAAGCGGTTAACTATTTTCGCAATCTAAATGAATTTGATGAGCAGCATCTTGAAGATTTAAAAAGATATTGTAGTTTAGATGCCTATGGACTATATCTTGTATATGACTGGCTATTAAAATTAGTTTAATAGTCTTAGATATTTTATTCATAAAGAAGTAGGAGGAATATTTATGAAGTTCACAATTTATGGAGACAATGTTGTTATCACGGAAGGGATGAGAGAAAAGATAGAAACTAAATTATCATTCTTAAAGAAATATCTTTTAATTGATGATAATACTACTGCGAGAGTAGTAGCTAAAGTATATCCTAATACTCAAAAAGTAGAAATTACCATTCCAACTAAAATTGGTATCTTACGCGCTGAAGTTATGAACCCTGACTTCTACGCTGCCGTTGATTTGGCTATTGATAAATTAGAAGATCAGATTCGTCGCCAAAAGACTCGCTTGTCAAGAAGACATAAGGATTCACTTGCAGAAAGTTTTCTCATGACGGAAGATGTAGAGTCTGATGACGATGTTCCAGTTAGGACTAAGACTATCGACGCGGAAGAGATGACTTTAGATGAAGCTATCATGCAGATGGAAATGCTTGGTCACTCGTTCTTCATTTATACTGATGCTGATTCAGAAAAGATAGCAGTAGTATATAAACGTCATGACGGAGCCTATGGTTTAATTGAAGTAGATCATTAAATTATTTAGGATTCTTCCATTTGCCTTTGAACAATATAGTGAAGATTATATTACCATCAGTAGAAAGGAGGCAAATGGTGAAAGATAGAATACTAATAGAGATAATGGCTAGAAGTTATAGGCAGAATAAGATTTTCATCATTGAGTGTGAAATGTATTGCCGCCCCTATTGCGAAGAGGAATTATCGATGTCTCGTAAGATAGTTGAGCATATCGAGACAGTAGTTCGCTATATGAACGATAAAGATCGTTTCATTATTCATCATGAAGTCATATTGGGCAAAACAGGTAAATGGTACCGAGATCATTTATCACAACCTAGCTATTATCGTCATAGGAAAGAGGCGTATAGAACGTTCTTACGCAATTTAGAAGCATAGATAAGGAGAAATTAAATGTTAAAGGGTATTGCGGTTTCTGATGGTATTGTTATTGGCAAAGTTTTCAAGTTTGAACAGCCAAAAGTTGAGATTGTGCATCACGAATGTGATGTCGAAAAAGAGCTATTAAAGTTTGATAGCGCAAAAGAAAAGACAGTAAAGGACATTGAAAAGATTAAGGAACATGCCAGTGCTAATCTGAGTCAAGAAGAACTTGCTATCTTTGATGGTCATATCATGATGGCTACTGACCCAGAGTATATGGAACAGATTAAATCCATGATTAAAGAGGGAAGTAGTGCTGAAGAAGCTACTAAGACTGTTTCAGATATGATGGTCAAGATGTTCGAAGAGATGGACAATGAGTATTTTAAAGAGCGCGCTGCGGATGTCAAAGATGTAGGTTATCGCTTAATCTGTAATATTCTCGGTCTAAATATTCCGGATTTAAGTTTGATTGAAGAAGAAGTTGTCATCGTCGCTGAAGACTTGGCTCCTTCGGACACAGCTCAACTAAATAAGAAATATGTATTAGGTTTTGTGACAGAAATTGGTGGTAAGACTTCACATTCTGCCATCATGGCAAGAAGTTTAGAAATTCCTGCGATTGTTGGAATCAGTGATGTACTAAATAAGATTGAAAGTGATTCAACTATCATCATGGATGCCATCAAGGGTGAAGTCATTATAAATCCTAGTGCTGAAGAGGTAGAGAAATATACCAAACTCAAGAAAGAATATGAAGAAGAAAAAGAACTTCTAAAGATACTTGTTCATGAAAAGAGTGTGACGCTTGATGGACATGAAGTTGAGCTTGCATCTAATATTGGTACACCTAAGGATGTTGAGGGTGTGATTAAAAATGGTGCTGAAGGTTCTGGTTTATACCGTACTGAATTTTTATATCTGGATTCAACTGATGACTTCCCTAGTGAAGATGAACAATTTGAAGCTTATAAATATGTCTTAGAAAGTTTAAAAGGGCAAAAAGTTGTCGTTAGAACGCTAGATATTGGTGGCGATAAACGTTTGAATTACTTTGAGTTCCCACAAGAGATGAATCCATTCTTAGGATATCGTGCTATCCGAATGTGCTTGGATCGTAAAGATATCTTCCGCACACAAATTCGTGCTCTGCTTAGAGCTTCAATCTATGGTAAGTTATGTATCATGTTCCCAATGATTGCGACTATCGAAGAATTCTTAGAAGCTAAGGCTCTGGTAATGGAAGAAAAAGATAAGCTTAGACAAGAAGGTCAAGAAGTATCTGATGATATCCAAATCGGTATGATGATTGAGATTCCAGCTGCAGCTGTCATGGCTAGAGAATATGCAAAATATGCTGATTTCTTCTCAATTGGAACTAATGACTTGATTCAGTATACAATGGCTGCTGACAGATTATCTAAGAATGTCTCATATCTATACCAACCACTTCATCCAGCTTTATTACGTCTCATTAAGATGACTATCGATGGTGGACATGCCGAAGGTAGATGGGTAGGCATGTGCGGGGAGATGTGTAGTGACCCTGAGGTCATTCCAGTATTGCTTGGTTTGGGCTTAGATGAATTCTCTATGAGTTCAAATGCTATCTTAAAAGCTAGAAAGACTGTCCGCTCGCTCAAACAGAGTGACATGGTTGAATTAGCCAATAAGGCCTTAACTTTAGATAGCGAAGAAAAGGTTAAAGAACTGGTTAAAAATACCCTTAAATAATGTATAATAGGAGTACGAAAGTGCTCCTATTATTATGAAAAAATTATTATTGATTTCTAGTGGCGGTGGCCACTTAAATGAGTTGTTACAACTCAAAAAAGTATATAAAAAATATGATTATCATCTCATAACTGAAAAGACGGATACGACAAAATATCTTAAGCAAGAAGATTCTAATACATCCTATCTCTTATATGGTACCCAAGACCACCTTCTTCCATATCTAATCATCTTTCCTATCAATATCTTGATATCCTTATTTTATTTTCTTAAATATCGTCCAGATGTTGTTATCACAACTGGCACTCATACGGCTGTACCTATGTGTTATATCGCTCACTTTTTCCACAAAAAAGTGATTTTTATTGAGACCTTTGCCAATTCAAAGTCACCGACTAAGGCTGGACAAATGGTATATAAGATAGCTGATTTATTTATTGTCCAATGGGAAGAGATGTTGAAATTTTATCCTAAGGCTCAATATTGGGGGTGGATATTCTAATGATATTTGTGAGTTTAGGTACGCAAGATAAACCATTTTATCGCATCTTGGAGAAATTAGAGAATTCTAGGGTAGATGAAGAGATTATCGTCCAAGCTGGTTTTACTAAATTTGAATCCAAGCGCATGAAAGTATATGAATATGTAGGTCCTGAAGATTTTAATCGCTATATAAGTGAAGCTTCTATCATCATTAGTCATGGGGGAGTGGGCACAATAATGAAAGCTTTAGACTTGAATAAAGTCGTTATTGCCTGCCCTCGTCTAGCTAAATATAAAGAACACCAAAACGACCACCAAAAACAGATAGTTGATAATTTTGCCTCGGCTGGCTACATCTTGAGTTTTAATGAAGATGATGATATCGATGAGATAATTGCAGAGGCTAGAAGTTTTAAACCTAAACATTTTAAGTCAAATCAGACTATTTTTTTGGATAAATTAGCTAATTATCTGGAAAGCATCTAAATTTTACTAATGTAATATGATATAATAATTGACTGTAAAGGAGATAATATGGGAAGAGCACATGAAGTTCGAGCTGCTGCAATGGCTAAGACAGCAGCCATGAAATCTAAGTTATATTCACGTTATGGAAAGGAATTATATATAGCCGCTAAAAGTGGAGTTCCTGATCCAGATACAAACCTGGAACTAAGAAGAAAAATTAAAGAAGCTAAAGCTAATCAAGTTCCAGCTGATGTAATTAAAAGAGCGATTGAAAAAGCTAAAGGTGGAACAACCGAAAATTATGATTCATTGCGCTATGAAGGTTTTGGCCCAGGACAGGCTACTATTATTGTTGACTGTTTGACTAATAATTCAAATCGTACAGTTGCAGCGATGAATTCTTGTTTCAACAAGGCTCATTGTAAGTTAGGCGTCAAAGGTAGTGTATCATTCAACTATGACAATTTAGGTGTATTGTCGTTTAAATATGATAATGATGAAGCTATGTTAGAGACACTGATTGGTGCTGATGTCAATGTCAATGATATCGAAGTAGAAGATGGACAAATGGTTGTTTATGTAGAAGCATCAGATTTACATAAAGCTCAAGAAGCTATTGAAGAAATGCTTCCTAATATCGAATTTGATGTCTGTGCAATTAAAATGTTACCTCATGAGTATGTCAAGATTGAAAATCCCGAGGATAAAGAATTATGGAATCGTCTGCTAACTCTGTTAGATGATTGCGAAGATGTACAAGAAGTCTTTCATAATGTAGAAGAATAATCGGAGTTTAAATACTCCGTTTATTTAAAAAGGGAATATAGGAGAATAATAAATGAAAAGATATGCATTTGATGAGATAGTATCACATTTAAAGAATACTGGTTATGTATATCAGGGATCAGAAATTTACGGAGGCTTATCAAACTCTTGGGATTTCGGTATTCTTGGTTCATATTTAAAAAAGAATATTAAGGATTTATGGTGGCGTGAATTTATTGAAAAAAATCCAAATAATGTAGGTATCGATTCTGCCATTTTGATGAATCCAAAGACTTGGGAAGCTACTGGACACCTAAAGGGTTTCAGTGATTCCATGGTCGATTGTAAAGAATGCAAGTCTAGATATCGTGCAGATCAATTGATAGAAGAGGCTACAGGCATCAGTGCTGATGGCAAGACGCCTGAAGAGATGGATGAGATGATTGAAAATCATAATATCGTTTGTCCTAAGTGTGGTAAACATAATTTTACTAATGCCCGTCCATTCAATTTGATGTTTAAGACGTATATTGGGACTCTGGAAGATGCTAAGTCAGTTGTTTACTTAAGACCAGAAACATGTCAAGGCATCTTTGTAAATTTTAATAATGTACTAAGGACATCACGTAAAAAGATACCGTTTGGTATAGGACAGATTGGCAAGTCTTTTCGCAATGAGATTACACCAGGCAATTTTATCTTCCGTGTCAGAGAATTTGAACAGATGGAACTAGAATTCTTCTGTGAACCAGGAGAAGATTTAAAATGGTTTGAATATTGGGTTGATGCTTGTTACAACTTTATAAAGAGAATGGGTGTTAAGGAAGAGAATTTGAGAGTACGTGCCCATGATCAAAAGGAATTGTCTTTCTATTCTAAGGCTACTAGTGATATAGAATATGCGTTCCCATTTACTGATTGGGGTGAAGTTTGGGGCATAGCTGATCGTACTGACTACGATTTAAAACGTCACTCTGAATATTCAAAAGTAAATTTAAACTATCGCGACCCTAATACTAATGAAGTTTATACTCCATATTGTGTTGAACCTAGTGTCGGTGTTGAAAGATTATTCTTGATGATAGTCTGTGATGCCTATGATAAAGAGACTTTGGAAAATGGCGAAGAGCGTGTCGTAATGCATTTACATCCTGCTGTGGCCCCAGTTAAGGCTTGTATCTGCCCTTTGGTTAAGAAACTTACACCAAATGCCCGTGAGATATTCGATGATTTAATCAATGAATTCCATGTTGAATTTGATGAAGCTGGCACCGTAGGCAAAAGATATCGTCGTAATGATGCTATTGGTACGCCATATTGTATTACATATGATTTTGATTCATTAGAAGATAATGCCGTAACTGTCAGAGATAGAGATACAATGGTTCAAGAGAGAGTTAAGATTGCTGATTTAAAGGATTATCTTAAAAAGAAGATTGAATTTTAATGCACATTGCTAAAGAAGTAGTAGATGATATAAGAAATAGTGCCAGTATTACTAAAGTAATTGGTCACTATATACCATTAATTAAAAAGGGAAGAGGGTATACAGCATTATGCCCTTTTCATGATGACCACGATCCTTCACTTTCCATATCAGAAGAAAAACAGATATATAAGTGCTTCGTCTGTGGTAAGGGTGGCAATGTCTTTAGCTTTGTAATGGATTTTAAAAAGTGTTCTTTTGAAGAAGCAGTGGTCGAAGTCAGCGAAATCATTGGTAAACCCCTTGATATCAAAGTAGAAAAGAAAAAGCGAAGTTCTAAATATGATCGACTATATTCTTTGATGAATGATGCCAAAGTCTTTATGAACTACATCTTATTCTCTAATGGTGGTAAGGATGCTTTAGAATATTTGAATAATCGTGGTCTTGATAATGAGATTATCGAGAAATTTGAGATAGGTTATAATCCTAGTGATAATGTCCTATATAAATACCTAAAGAATAAGGGTTATAGTGATGAAGAGATGCTCAAGACTAATGTAGCAAGATTAGGTAAATATGGAATACAGGATGTCTTTTATGATCGCGTTGTCTTTCCTATTCATGACGAATATGGTCGTTGTATAGCTTTTTCAGCTCGTACAATCAAAAATGATCAAGTTAAATATATCAATACTGCTCAAACGGATATCTATACCAAGGGTAATGTCTTATATAATGCTCACTTGGCCCAAGATGCCATCAAACAATCCGATAGAGTCATTGTATGTGAAGGGGTAATGGATTGTATTGCTTTTGTTCGCGCAGGTATCGACTATGTTGTCGCAACCCTAGGCACCGCTTGCAGTGATAGGCAATTAGAACTCTTATCTAGATATTCTAAAAATCTTGTCTTGGCATATGATGGTGATGATGCAGGTCAAAATGCAATCTTAAAACTAGGTCTTGAAGCCTATAAGCGCAAGATGCAAGTAAATGTCGTCAACAATCAGACGGGTTTGGACCCTGATGAGATAATTAATAAATACAAAGAAAAAGCTTTGCGTGACATCGTTGGAAATGAAGTTCACTTCGTCGAATATGCGATAGATTATTATAAAAAGCGCTATAATCTAAATAATTATACAGATCGTAAAAAGATGACGATTAAACTTAATGAAATTATTGATTTACTTCCGGATGAATATGATAGAATCAATTTTGAAAGAAGCGTATTTGAACTAACCAAAATACAAAAAGTAAAGACAAACGATAGTAAAAAATGTTATAATAATCAGAAGGTTTTATCTCCATCATATAGTATGGACGGACTTACCAAGGCAGAATATACTATTTTAAGTGAAATGGCTATCTCGAAAAGAGCGGTGAAGATTTATCAGAAGGATTTGGGTTGCATGCTGTCAGACAGTAATGAAGCATTAGCTATCCTGATAATTGAGTCATATCGCAAATATGATGGCTGCAATCTAAGTCGCATATATGATGAGACAGATGATGAGAAGATTAAAGACCTGATAGAAGATTTATCTACGATAGATTATTTACCTTCAACTTATTCGGAAGATATTCTAAATGGCGCAATTCTCAAGGTCAAACAAGAAATCAAATTAAGGAAGCTTGCGAAGTTACAGGAAAAAATGAAAGAGATTGATTTAGTTGATTCTGTGAAAGCTCAAGAGTATTTAGCTGAATATGCAAAGATTACTAAAGAATTGGGAGGTACCTATGTCAAGAAAACAAACAAGTGAAAAGACTAGCAAAAAAACTTCTAAGAGTGCTAAAAAAGAACGGGCTCTAATTGACATGAAGGATATTAAGTCATTTGATGATTTAAAAAACGAAATCCTTCGACTCAAGAAAGAGAATGTCAAGATTAGCCAAAAAGATATCTGGGAAGCTTTAAATCATTTTGATTTTGATGATAATGACTCTGATATGTTCTTTGATTGGGCTAATGAAAATGAAATTTTTGCTGATGAAGAGAATATAGGCCAAGATGGTGGCGATGATATCATCGACGAAGATGCTGGTGATGGTGATTATGTCGATGATGCCCAAGACTACAATCTTGACGACATGAAGATTTATAGCAGTTCTAAGATTAATGACCCAGTCAAGATGTATCTCAAGGAGATAGGACGTGTTGACTTATTAAAACCCGATGAAGAGATTGAAATAGCTAAAAGAGTTGAAGCTGGTGACCAAGAAGCCAAGAAGATGTTGATTTCAGCTAACTTGCGTCTAGTTGTATCTATAGCTAAGAAATATACAGGGCGCGGCATGTTATTTCTTGATTTGATTCAAGAGGGTAATATGGGCTTGATTAAAGCTGTAGAAAAGTTTGATTACCGCAAAGGATTTAAGTTTTCTACTTATGCGACATGGTGGATTAGACAAGCTATCACAAGAGCTATAGCTGACCAAGCTAGAACGATTAGAATTCCGGTACACATGGTTGAGACCATCAACAAGATGACTAGAGTTCAACGCCAGCTTGTACAAGAGTTAGGACGTGATCCATCAGCTGAAGAAATCGCTAATCGCATGGGTAATTTAACTGAAGAAAAGGTTCGTGATATTCAACGCATAGCCATGGAACCAGTATCTTTAGAGACACCTATTGGTGAAGAAGATGATTCACACTTAGGAGATTTCATTGAAGATAAAGATGCTCTATCACCTGATCAATATGCCAATAATCAATTGTTGAAGGATGAGATAGACTTAGTTCTCAAGTCTTTGACCGAAAGAGAAGAAAAGGTCTTGAGATTGCGTTTTGGCCTAGAAGATGGAAGAACAAGAACCCTAGAAGAAGTGGGAAGGGAATTTGATGTCACCCGTGAGAGAATTCGCCAAATCGAAGCCAAAGCATTGCGCAAGCTTAAGAATCCGGCAAAATGTAAGAGATTAAAAGAATTTTTAGATGATAAACGCTAATGATTTCTAAGAGATTAAAAACAATTGCAGATATGATAATGAAAGATGAGGTAGTATTTGATTGCGGCAGTGATCACGCTTTACTGCCTTGTTTTTTGCTTATGAATAATATCAGCCCTAAAGTTTATGCCGGTGATTTACGCATGGGCCCATTGCGCCAGGCTGAATATAATATTGATCGCTTAAACTTAACGGATAGGGTCATACCTGTACTATCAAATGGATTAGAAAAAATGCCTGAAGAAGTTCGTGTGCTCACGATTTCAGGCATGGGTTTTCATACGGTCAAAGAGATATTAGATAATGGCAATTTAGATAATCTTAAGCAGATAATTGTCCAAGTCAATCGCAATGTCGATAAGCTTCGTCAGTATATCGATGACCACAACTATAGCATACTCGATGAAAGGATAGTCAATGATGGTTTCTATTATGAAATAGTCGCTTTTTCACCGATAAAGAGTACTTATAAATTAAATTATCAAGAGATTAAATATGGACCAATATTATTAAAAAAGTGCGATAGAGAGTTTTTAGAATATCTCTTTTATCGTTGCCGAGTTTTAAAAGAGATTTATCTTAAGAGTAATGATAGTAGCCTATTAGAAGAAATAGATGAAATCGAAAAGATTATAAGTAATTGCATGAAAAAAGTCGCTAGATAGCGGCTTTTGTTTATTATAAAGAATTAACTAATTTTGATAAGCGAGCTTTCTGTCTTGAAGCATAATTCTTATGTTTCAAATGTTTAGAAACAGCTTTATCTAGAAGTGAGCTACAGTTGTTATAAGCTTTGATTGCTTCTTCTTTATCTTTCGCTTCAACTGCTTTTAATACAGCTTTGATTGCTGTTTTTAAACGGCTTTTATCTGAAGCGTTTTGAAGGTTCTTTTTTGCGTTTGTAAGAGCTCTTTTCTTTTGAGATTTTATATTCGCCATATTTCCTCCTTTATTCGCTATCAAATTATAGCAAACCATAATTTAAAAATCAATATGATGTGTCTATTTATAATGGATTTTGTTATAATTAAATTTATGAAAGAAACAAGAATAGTATTCATGGGTACACCTGATTTTGCAGCGCATGTACTCACAAAATTGATTGAAAATGATTATAACATCGTCGGTATTGTTACGCAACAAGATAAGAAGGTCGGTCGTAAACAAATACTTACGCCACCTCCAGTCAAAGTAGTTGCTAAGAATTATAATATTCCAGTTTTTCAACCATATCGCATCAGAAAAGAATTTGATGATATTCTAAAACTTGAACCAGAGTTAATTATAACTTGTGCTTATGGTCAGATTATACCTAAAGAATTATTAGATTATCCAAAACATAAATGTATCAATACACACGCTTCGCTTTTACCTAAGTATCGAGGAGGAGCACCAATTCAATGGGCTATCATAAATGGCGAAAAAGAGACAGGAATCTCCATCATGTATATGAATGAGAAGATGGATGAAGGAGATATCTTATATCAAAAAAGTCTTGATATTGATATCAAAGATACTTCTACTAGTCTTTTTAATCGCTTGGCTATTCTAGCCAGTGAGATGTTGATTGATTTTTTACCATCTTTCTTAAGTGGTGAATTTATAGCTTTACCACAAGATAATAGTTTGGCTACTTATGCTTATAATCTTAAAAAGGAAGATGAATTTATTTCTTTTGATGATGATGTCTTAACTGTCTATAATCACATCCGTGGGCTTTTAGATAATCCAGGTGCCTATGGCATCATCGATAATAAGAAGATTAAATTCTTAGATGTCGATTTTACTTATGATATGTCTGATGAGCCAGGTAAGTTTTTAGGCTTAGTTAATTCTAAAATCGCTATTGCTTGTAAAAGTGGAGCAATCTTAGTAAACCTCCTCCAACAAGAATCTAAAAAGGCCCTAAATGCCAAGGATTTCTATAATGGAGCAGGAAAAAATTTGGAGAATAAATATTTTGAAAAACATTAAAAATATTGTTATTGCAGCTTTATTTATTGCAATATTGACTATATTCACGATGCTGATATCCATACCTATTGGCATCTATGGCTATATCAATTTGAGTGATTTTCTCATTCTATTGATAAGCAGTATATTTCCTATGGGTTTTAGTATTATTGTCGCTGGCATTGGTACAGCTTTGGCGGATATTCTTTTAGGCTTTTCACAATATGCAATCATTACTTTTTTTGCTAAATCAATTGAAGCCTTTATCGCTTATTATTTATTTCAGAAGATGAAGATGAACAAGATATTAGTTTATCCTTTAGCAACTTTAGCTATGATAGTAATCTATAGTTTAGGAGATGTCATATTGTCTTTAAATCCCTTCATCTTCTTAAGTTCCCTCATTGCCAATTTACCACAAGCAATTATTTGTAGTATCTTAGCAATTTTAAGTATTAATACCTTTAAGAAAATTATGGAGAGGATAAGCTATGGATCAGAGTAAAATTCGTAACTTTTCTATTATTGCACATATCGACCATGGCAAGTCGACCTTGGCCGATCGAATATTAGAACTCACAGAGACTGTTTCCAAAAGAGAAATGGAATCACAGATTCTAGATTCTTTGGATTTGGAAAGAGAAAGAGGCATTACCATCAAATTGAATGTCGTGCAATTAAAGTATCATGCCAAAGATGGTGATGACTATATTTTTCATTTGATTGACACACCAGGTCATGTCGACTTTTCATATGAAGTGTCTAGGTCGCTTGCCGCATGTGATGGCGCGATTTTAGTGGTTGATGCTGCCCAAGGCATTGAGGCACAAACTCTAGCCAATGTCTATTTGGCTTTAGATAATGACTTAGAGATTTTGCCTGTTATCAATAAGATAGATTTACCAAGTGCTGATCCAGAAAGAGTTAAAAAAGAAATAGAGGATGTCATTGGTCTAGATTGTACAGACATACCGATGATTTCAGCTAAAAGTGGCTTAAATGTCGAAGAAGTTTTAGAAGGCATAGTGCATAGACTTCCTTCACCTAAGGGTGACATCAACGCACCTTTGAAGGCCTTGGTCTTCGACTCTTACTATGATGCCTATCGTGGTGTTGTAGTCTTTGTCTGTGTTAAAGACGGTATCATCAAAACTGGTGATAAGATATCTTTTATGGCTGCTGATAAAGAATATGAAGTAGTTGAGTTGGGAGTTAAGACACCAAAAGAGATAAAAAAAGATAGCTTGCAGGCCGGTGAAGTAGGATATCTATGTGCTTCAATTAAATCGATTAGAGATATTCATGTCGGTGATACTATCACTCATAGCGATAATAGAGCTAATGAGGCACTACCAGGTTATCGCAAGATGAATCCTATGGTCTATTGTGGTTTATATCCTACGGATAACGCGAAATATAATGATTTGCGTGACGCCTTAGAGAAATTGCAACTCAACGATTCATCTTTAGTATTTGAAGCTGAATCATCTAAGGCCTTAGGCTTTGGTTTCCGTCTTGGCTTTTTAGGCTTGCTGCATATGGAAGTCGTTCAAGAGAGACTAGAGCGTGAATATGATTTATCACTCATCGCAACAGCGCCAAGCGTTGTCTATCGCGCCCATTTGACTGATGGTAGTGTCATTGAGATAGATAATCCTAGTATGCTACCAGAACCAACTGTCTTAGATTTTCTTGAAGAGCCATATGTCAAAGCTAGTATTATGGTTCCAAATGAATATATTGGTGCTGTCATGGAACTGTCGCAGAATAAAAGAGGCATCTATTCTGATATGGTCTATATCGATGATAACCGTAATCAATTGATTTATGAGATGCCTTTGTCTGAAGTTATTTTTGAATACTTTGATAAGTTAAAAAGCGTCTCTAAGGGCTATGCATCTTTGGACTATGAGATGATAGGTTACCGTCGCAGCAATCTTGTCAAGATGGATATTCTCATCAATGGAGAAATAGTCGATGCCTTAAGTATTATCGTTCATCGTGACTTTGCTTATAATCGTGGGCAAGCCATCACTAGTAAATTAAAAGAACTCATACCTAAACAACAATTCGAAATACCTATTCAAGCAGCTATCAACAATAAGATTATCGCTAGGACTAATATTAAATCTTTGCGAAAGAATGTTTTAGCTAAGTGTTATGGTGGTGATATTAGCCGTAAGAAGAAACTTCTGGAGAAACAAAAAGAGGGTAAAAAACGCATGAAAGCTGTAGGTAGTGTCGAAATACCACAAGAGGCATTTATGGCTGTATTATCCATGGATGCAGATAAGTAGTATTATTGCTATTTTAAGAGTAAAATTATAGATATAAGGAGCGTGTGAAGATGAAATTTTTTAAAGAACTTAAATGGAATAGTATTGTCTCAAGCTTAATCTATATTGGTCTTGGCGTTATTTTATTTTTTATGCCAGGAACATCAATGGAAGTTATTCTCAATGTCATCGGTATTGGTACTATCATAGTCGGTATCCTATCTTTGATTAGATATTTTACTTATGACGCAAGAGATTCTTTCTATCGCAATGATTTCTTATTTGGCTTAATTGGTATTGCGTTAGGCGTACTAATCTTCCTTCGCAAAGACATCTTTGCCTCATTAATCCCCTTTATCTTAGGCATAGCCATTCTCATTTCAGGTTTTGTGAAATTACAGGATGCCATCGATGCTTCTAGACTAGGATATAAAAATAGTATTATCTATATCATTCTAGCTGTCATTAATATCATCGCTGGTATAGTGATTATCTTTAATCCTTTTACTACTGCTGTGATGTTATTTATGATCATCGGTATCAGCTTAATCTATAGTGGTATTTCGGATATAATTTCTACTGTTTATTTATCACGCAAGATTAAAAAGATATACAATCAGATGAATAAGAATGTCGTTGAGGCTGAGTATAAAGAAAAAGACCATGATTGAGCATCTATATCTTCATGTGCCATTTTGTCAAAGCATATGTCATTACTGTGATTTCTGCCATCGTCTCTATGATGAAGAAATAGTCAATAAATGGTTAGCTGAGTTAGCTAAAGAAATAGATTCATATCATATCAATAATAATCTTAAGACAATATATATAGGAGGTGGTACGCCATCTTCTTTATCATGTGGGCAACTCGATAAACTATTAAATCTCCTAAAACCATATCAAAGGGAAGTGATTGAATATACAGTTGAAGTTAATCCAGAAAGTATCGACATCGATAAGATAAAAATATTAAAAAAATATGGAGTTAATCGCATATCTATCGGCGTAGAAGCAGTGCAGGATAGACTTTTAAAGTTGATGAATAGAAGGCATGATTTTCAAGATGTTCAAAGAATAATTGATTTATTTATTAAGGAAGGCATCGATAATATATCTTGTGATTTGATGTATTCTTTACCAAGTCAAACTATTGATGAATTTAAAGATAGTTTAGTAGCGGTGAGCGCTTTACCAATAAAGCATCTATCTTTATATAGTTTAACGATTGAAGATAATACTGTCTTTGGCAAATTAAAATATGAACCACTAGATGAAGACATAGAAGCTGATATGTATGAAATGGCTGTAAAATATCTTGAAGAAAAGGACTTTAAACAATATGAGATATCCAATTTTGCTAAAGATAATGCTTATTCTAGACACAATTTAGCCTATTGGACCTATAAGGACTTCTATGGTTTATCTCTTGGCGCCAGTGGCAAGATAGATAATTATCGCTATGACAATACAAGAAGCTTTAAAGAATATTTTGAAGGAAAATATCTTAAAGAGAAGGTGGTTTTAAGCATAGAAGATATGATGTTTGAAGAGATAATGATGTCTTTGCGCTTAAAAAAAGGGCTGGATTTAAAACGATTTGAAAGTCGCTATGGCCTCAGTTTCTTTGTTGCATATAAAAAACCCTATTTAAGTCATGTCGATGATTTTGTGGTCGACAATAACTTTTTAAGGGTTAAAAATCTTGCACTACTAAATAGTATTTTGGTTGATTTTCTCTAATTACTTGAGTGAATCAACCATTATTTTTGACATTCTTAAAGAATAGTCAGCAGGGTCTTCGATATCTAAACCAGCGATTAGTAATGCTTGGTCATATAATACCTTGGCATAGTCTTCTAAGTTCTTGCCCTCATCATGAGCTTTCTTTAAAGCTTCAAAGAGTGGATGATTAGGATTTAGTTCGAGAATGCGCTCAGCTCTGATATTCTCGCCTTGATTCATCCCCTTTAAAACTTTTTCCATATCTAATGATAGGCCTTGGTCATTGCTTAGACATACAGGATGCGATTTAAGACGAGTAGAAATTTTAACTTCCTTGACTTCATCCTTTAATAGTGATTGTAATTCATCTAATAGATCTTTATTTTCGCTAGCTTTCTTTTCTGAAGCTTCTTTTTCTTCTTCGCTATCTAAATCAATGTCGCTATTGTTGATAGATTTAAAGGTCTTACCATTGTAGTCATGCAGAATATTGATTAAAAATTCGTCAACATTATCGGTTAGATATAGTACTTCATAACCCTTGTCGAGAATCTTTTCTAATTGTGGAAGGTCTTTAATCTTTTCAATACTGTCACCACAGACATAATAGATATCATTTTGGTCATCTTTCATTCGTGATAAGTATTCTTTAAACGAGACATATTTATCTTCATGAGATGATTTGAACAATAAGAGGTCGATTAAGAGGTCTTTATTTTGGCCAAATTTATCATAGGCACCATATTTTAATTGCAGACCGAACTCATTGAAGAAATTTTCATAGTCTTCTCTATTATCTTCCAACATCTTCTCTAAAGTCGATTTAACTTTCTTATCAATGGACTTCTTGAGATTTTGCATCTGATAGTCCTGTTGCAATATTTCACGAGAGATATTCAAGTTTAAGTCATCAGAATCGACTAGACCGCGCACAAAGCGGAAACAATCACTGATTAATTCACTAGCTTCATCTTTGATGAATACTCCTTTTGAATAAAGAGACAATCCGACTTTATAATCATTGGTATAGTAATTATATGGAGCTTTGCTAGGAATATATAAAAGAGCAGTATATGATGTTATACCTTCAACCTTGTAGTGTATAGTCTTTAAAGGCTTATTATAGTCGTAGTAGCGAGAGAAGTAGAAGTCATTATAATCTTCTTCTTTAATCTCGTTTTTACTCTTTTTCCAGATAGGGGTCATTGAATTGATGACTTTTATCTCTTTTCTTTTTTCTGTCTTGTCATCTTCATTTCTAATTATTTCTACCTCCATTTTGATAGGATAGCGAATGTAATCAGAATATTTCTTGATTAGCATTTGAATTTCGCCATCATCCAGATACTTATCATAGTTTTTCTCTTCCGTATTATCCTTTATCCATAAAGTAATACTAGTACCAGATGTCTGTTTAGTAGCATCTTGAATCTCATAGCCTTCTTCATTTTCTGCTACCCATAGATAAGCCTTATCAGTATTTGCCTTAAGTGATAAGACTTCAATCTTTTTAGCGACCATGAAGGCACTGTAGAAACCTACGCCAAATTGGCCGATGATATCGACTTCTTCAGGCTTTTCTAATTGTTCCTTAAAGTTTAAGGAGCCACTGTTAGCGATAGTTCCCAAATTGTTTTCGAGATCATCCTTATCCATACCAATACCATTATCACTAACAGTAATAGTTCTATTATCCTTATCTACCCTAACTTCAATACTTAAATCGCTGGCATCAATACTGCTATCAGTTAAAGATAAGTAATGTTTTTTATCTAGAGCATCTGAAGCATTAGAGATGAGTTCTCTTAAAAAGATATCCGTATTTGTATAGATAGAATTGGCCATTAAGTCTAATAATCTTTTTGATTCAGTTTTAAATTTCTTTTTCATGTATATCACTCCTTTAGCACTCAATGTCTATGACTGCTAATTAATCTTAGCACTTATCATCGATGGATGCAAGAATATATGGCTTTAACTATATGTGATTTTTATGGTACTATTAACATGTGAAAAAAGGGATCTTTTATACTTATTTTATGGTAATGGTAGGTTCAGCTTTATTTGCTGCATCTGTCAATTTATTTATCGTACCATTTGGCTTATACAATAGTGGGATTATCGGTTTCGCCCAGATAATCAGAACTGTCTTAGCCGATAGTTTTAATATCAAATTTAATTTTGATATCGCTGGTATTATTAACTTCTGTCTCAATGTGCCACTCATCATTGTGGCAATGAAATATTTAAAGTCTTCCTTTGTCAAGAAAACTCTTTGGTCTATTGCGGTACAGACCTTTGTGATGAGTATCGTTCCCATATTAGAGACGCCTATCATCGAAGATATCTTAGCTTCAATAATTGTGGGAGCTATCACATCAGGTATCGGTTGCAGTATGATATTAGTTCAAAAGGGTTGTGCAGGTGGAACAGATATCATTGGGATGTTACTATCGATCAAGATGCCAAAGATGTCAGTTGGTAAAGTAGGACTATATTTCAATACTGTTTTATATACCATCTGTGCTTTTATGTTTAATGTACAGACGGCTATCTATTCCATGTTGCAGATGTTTATCTTCTCCTTTGTCGTCGATAAGACACACCTACAGAATATCGAAGTCAGTGTAATGATATTTACTAAGTGCAAGGAAGTTAAGAAGATGATTATGGACGATCAACATCGGGGAGTAACTTATTGGCATGGCATTGGTGCATATACCAATCAAGAGACGGAGGTTTTGGTCTCCATCGTATCTAAATATGAAATTCCTGCTTTGCGCAAGAAGATTAGAGAATTAGATCCTCACGCCTTTATCATCATCTCTTCGCAACTCGAAGTGAGTGGCGGCTTTGAGAAACGTTTAGTTTAAGGATGTATTATGGAAAAATTAAAAGATGAATTACGGCAATTAAAACCAAAATTAATATTAGTAACTTATGCAGTGCTACTATTTTTGATTGCCATCAACTTCAATTCTATCATCAGTTTTATCACTAGTTTTCTTTCATACTTCTCTCCGCTATTTGTGGCGATAGGTCTAGCTTTCACTTTAAATATTCCAATGTCGGCAATTGAACGTTTGATTATGAAATATACTTCTGAAAAGAATATCATCAGACGTTTTTCTCGCATAATTTCTATCATCGGCGCCATTATAATCGTCGCAGCCCTCATCATCTTTTTGGGCATCATCGTCTTGCCAGAATTCTTTGCGTCGATTGGTAATTTCATTTTAAATATTACTGATTATTTCAACAATTTATCAGAGAATCTATCTTCTATTCTTCAATATTTCAATATCGATATCCAAGAGATTACCAACAGTGATCTAGAAGCCTTATTGGCTAGTGTAGGCCTCGATTATAGTAATATCATCAAAGAAGCTTCCAATTGGATATTGGGTACAGGACAGGGAGCTATTGACTATGTGGTATCTATGGGAAGCAATCTCTTCATGTTTTTTATGGCTTTCACCATTAGTATTTACTTACTTGCTTCTAAGGAAGTATTTATACACCAACTAAAGAAAGTCATCTTGGCTCTTTTGCCATATGATTTAGCTGAAGATGTTTTAGAATCATCAGAAGTCGCCAATGAAATATTTTCTAATTTCATCGGTGGTAAGTGTGTTGAATGTGTCGTTGTCGGTCTATTAACCTATGCAGGAATGGCTATCTTCAATATGCCATTTGCGATACTCATCTCTTGCCTATGTGGTGCACTTACTATCATTCCAGTCTTTGGCTCATTAGTAGCGACTATTATTGGTTGCCTATTGTTGCTATCGGTTAATATATGGCTACCAATCATGTTCTTTTTCCTCTATTGGTTTGTCCAAATCTTAGATGGAAATTTCATCTATCCTAAATTTATTGGTAAGAATATGGGACTTCCAGCGGTATGGATACTTACTTCGGTCCTCGTATTCTCTTCTATCTATGGCTTTTTAGGTGCCTTACTAGCAGCTCCTACGACAGCTTGTATCTATACATTCTTTGCCAACTATGTACGCAAACGACTAAAGAAGAAAAAGTTAGATGTTGAACTAGATGGCAGTATCAAAAAAGAAGCTTAATTCATAATATCGCTCAGGCGATATTTTTTTATTTAGGGATTTTTGTTTGTTCTTTTAATAATGAAGTGAAGGAGGAAAAAATAGATGCGCCAGATTTATGTTGAACCTAGTAAGTTAGAGGAGATTGCATATAAAGTTGATGTCGCCAACTCTGATTATGAAAGACTCTACCATCTACTTTATTCAGAAGTTGAGAAGATGTCCAATGCGTGGCAGGGTAAGGATAATCTAGCTTTCAGCAATCAATTAACTTCTTATGAAGATGATTTCAAACAGATTTCTATTATTATGCAACAGTATGTCGAATTTTTAAAAAATAGCGCACGAGCCTATCGTGAGACGCAAGATGAACTTTACTTGCAAGCCCAGAGATTATATCGTTAGGAGGTGATTTCTTTGGAACATATTAAAATTTCTTTAGGGGAAGTTAGTAATTTAGCTAATCAAATTCGTCAAATTAATGCTAATTTGGATGATATTTTGCGCTATGTTAAGCAATTGATGCTAGAACTGAATACAATTTGGGATTCTGATGGAGCTAGAGCTATTCAGATGCGTTTT
Organism: uncultured Bacillota bacterium; assembly: GCA_949290085.1. Classification (GTDB taxonomy): domain Bacteria; phylum Bacillota_I; class Bacilli_A; order Erysipelotrichales; family Erysipelotrichaceae; genus CALUZH01. The sequence goes on from CASEQH010000042.1 coordinate 29,344, forward strand.
GCACAGTTTTCTAATCGCTTTGTCGAAGAGTCTGAGACTATTGAAAGATATGCTCATTTTCTCGATTATACTGTTTCTTCATATGACAATTTAGAGACGACTATTGAAAGTAATGCTCAAGAGTTCAATTAAAGCGAAAATCTTAATCATTTTGCTAAGCTTTATGATATCGGTTACTTGCACTGCTTGTGAAAATGGTAAAGACAGATATTTAGTTGGACAATACTTTGATGATTTAGCTACTAAAAGTGGTTTATCAATCGATAGTACAAGTGAAGAAGCACTAATTAATTGGGACGTTATCGACAAGAGATATGACCTTTCTAAGAGGCTAGAATATGATTTACTAGCCTCTAGTTTAGTTAAGATGATGGAAGTGGATGTAGATGATAATCTTAGTTATCTAAAAGATTTGGCTTGGATAAAAGAGCATGTTAAAAGTGATGAATATGTAAATAGAGATATCGCTAATAGCCTTATTGATAAGACTTTAGCTATAATCAATAATCGTCAAATTGAAGATTATTATGATATAGAATTTAGACAAGATTATCGACAGATCGATGAGTCGATTGAAAATTTTATTCCTGATGAAACTTATCAAAGTGGCGATTATATCTATTCTAATTATGATGAAATGATTTATCGCCTCGAGATTAAAGAAGGTGGTACTTATGAATATGTGCCATGTGCTATTGAAGAGGTTTTCTATAAACTTGATTTATCTTCTTCTTCCGTGATTGATTTTAGTGAAGCGGTAGTTGAGCCCTATGGCGAAGAAGTGGATAACGATCTATATGTCGATAGATTTAAGTTCTTAGCTAAAAATAATAATGTATTTTATGTCAATGGATTTCGCATTTCGTATACTTTATCAACTTCAAAAATTAGATTCTATGTATCTAGAAAGACTGATAAAGGACTAAATATTTATGGTGAATTTAGTCTTTATAATATCAATCCCGACTTTATTTGGAAATACAATGATGGCAATATCGAACACGCCTATTTCAAATTAAAATTTGAAACCTCAGAAAGTCTGGGAGTATCAAAAGGAAAATATCAAGATTTAGCTATTAATTTTAATAACTTAGATACTTCATCGATTTTAAGTACTATTAAATCGAGTTTAAAACCCTTAAATGACAAAGTAGATACCACTATTCCAATATGTAAGATTAGAGTGCCTATAGCTAATATTCCCTTTGTCTATTTAAATCTAGATTTATCATTACATATGTATGTAAGTGGCAAGGTCGAATTAGCAATCAGCGATGATTATTGTGTCGGCTTTGAAGTTAAAAATAACAACTTGCGCTTAATTTTTGAAGATGACCATGATATCGATGCCATCATCAATGCCAGCGCCAATACTTCGTTAGGGGCTGACTTCCATTTAGATGTCCTAAACCAATCGCTTATGAATGTAGATATCAGAGCCGGTATTAGAGCTTATATACAAGCTATCATGCATATTTATGATAAAGATGGCAAATTGCATAGTAGCAATATGGATGAGGCATATGATTTATTAGATGAATCAACTAAGAATATCGATGAGGTTAAAGTATGTGGTGATTTATCATTCCATTGGCTTTTAGATCTAGTATTAAATTCGCCTAATACTCTTCTAGGACGCATAGGCTTATCCAAGACCTTTGAAATATTAGATGATGACAATCAAGTCTTTAATAACTTATCTCATATCGAAAATTGTCAATTTGTAAAGAAGTGCACACGGATGAATAGATTGGAGCCCTTCACTAATAATGAGATAAGCTCTGATAAGATTATTCTTTCTAAGTATTCTGCAGTTGTCAAAAAGGGAGAAACATATAAAATCCCTCTAAAATCTTTGCCTCAAGGGTATGATAGAGAAGACTTAGTCTACAGTAGTGAAGATGAGAATGTTTGCAGGCTTACTAATGATGATATATTCGCTGTCGATTTAGGCAGTACTATTATCACGATTAAGACTAAGGATGGAAAATATCAAGCTAAGCTCAATATCTTAGTCAGTGATGGATAATTATTTTATATTTTATGTCGATAAGACTAAGATAGAACATTTTAAACTATCAAAAGATATTGGCTATTTTGACTATGGACTTTTGCATTTTTATCTAAACGAAGATAGGTGGCATCTACATTTAAAAAATGGGCTAATCGATAATAGTGAAGAAGTAATTTTACATATGGGTGTCTATAAAATAAATAATGAAGATACCTTTTATGATTCAAAACTATTTGTCTATAAAAGTGATGAAGCTTATGATAAATTCACCATTCTTCCCAATCGTCCATTTATCATTTCTAAGCATCCTGAATCAACTGTCATTGTCAATGATGAATTATTAGATGGATATTATTTGTTTTATGAGGACAAGAGAATCAAAACTAATAGTCATTATGTCTATCTCAATGGCAAACTATATGACGGGGAAATATTGAATGATTTTGATCTTATTGAATTTATAGGGATTAAATTTATCTATCATCATAATTTTATCTATCTAAACAAGTTTAATAATAGAACTAAGAAAAGATATAAGCTTCATTTAAATACTTATATCTATCCACTTATATCTAGTATAAACAATTATATAAAACCACAGTATTTAGGTGATTTAAGTAACAAATTAGCGATTTATGACTATCAAGAGATTAAGAAGAAGACCTTCCCGAGTTTGATTGAACAATTAGGCCCAGGACTCACGATGAGCTTAGCGATGTGTTTAGTGGCTTATTTAAATGTTCAAAATAGCTTAAATAGGGGAAGTGAAATAAGAGAAGTCATACCTATGTTATTGGTGCCGGTGGTCACGTTGGCATCAACACTACTGTGGCCTATTATTCGTCTTATCTATCGCTTTAGGTATTGGCGAAAAAAGAGACAATATGATATCAAATATCAAAAAGATTTAGCTTTAGCTATCGATGAGTATCTCCTTAAATTCTATAGCCGAATAGAAATATTAAATGATTATTACTTTGATTATAAGAAGTATCAAAAGATGAAAGATAATAATACTTATTTTTATCTTGTTGAAAGTGATGGATACTTTTTAAATATCTCTCTAGGCACTTATAGCTATAAGATAAATTTTGATAGAGCTTATCCCTTCATTGAGAATTTTAAGGATAAGTTAATAGTAGATGATTATCCCTTGCTGATAGATGTTAAGGAAAAGAAGAATATTATTATTAGAGAGAGTATAAAAGATGATTATTATGCGATTAATCGCTTAATTTTAGAATTGTCACTCACCAACGATTTTAATGATTACTTATTAGTCTTGTATAAAGTACCAGAAAAACTTCGACACTTCGAATTTATACCAGCTATTTTTAATGAAGATAAGCGATACCTGTTGAGGGAAGAAAATGAACTAGCCGAACTTTTAGAAATAGATAAAAAGATAGTCATTGTCAGTTTTGATCAAATTGAGATTCAAAAAAGAGATAATTTCTATTACATTATCTATCAAAATAGCGAGTATCTAGATTATAAAAATATTAATACGATCATCTATTTTGACAATTGTAAGGGAAGAATAGTAAGTGATAATGAGAGCTTATTATTTACATATCCAAGGGAAGAATTTGATTATGAAACCTTATTTTATAAAGAGCGCAAGTATCTCAATCTAGATATCTTTAAAGTAGAAAATTATCAATTTAAAGACTTTTACAAGGAGGATATCAAAGATATCGATATCTTAAAGAGACATTCTTTTAATAAGTATGGATTAAAAGCTAATTTCGCTCTTTTTGATACAGGTATCAGTTTCGACCTTCATGAAAGAGGTCTAGGTCCACATGGTTTGATTGGTGGAACGACAGGTTCTGGTAAAAGCGAGCTCATAATCAGTCTCTTATTTTCCCTTTGTCTAAACTATAGTCCAGACTATCTAAATATTGTCATCATTGATTATAAGGGTGGCGGTATAGTTCAAAGTTTGTCTTATCAATCTAAAACCTTACCACATATCATCGCTTCTATTTCTAATCTTGACAACAATAATTTCGAGAGATTACTTGTAGGAATAAAAAAAGAATGTGATAGACGACAGATAGAATTTAATAATCTTTCTAGCGATACCGATGAAGCGATAATGAATATTGATGATTATAATATGCATAGTGAATCCAAGCTTTCTAGACTGCTTATTGTCGTCGATGAATTTGCTGAATTAAAGAAATCTCATCCCGAACAGATGAAGGAACTAATTTCACTATCAAGAATCGGAAGAAGCTTAGGCTTGCATCTTTTACTAGCCACGCAAAAACCAAGTGTGTCTATTGATGATGAGATATGGTCTAATAGTCGCTTTAAGATAGCATTAAAAGTTCAAGACGAAAAAGATTCAAGAGAGCTAATCAAGAATAACTTAGCTGCCTTTATCAAAAAGCCAGGTGAATTCTATCTATTATTAGATCAGAAATTATATGCCGGAAAATCAATTTATTTAAGAAGTCCTCTTGATACTTATAACGCCAAAGTCGCTTTACTAGATGAACGCTTAAATATTGTAGCAGAAAGTAGTAATACTACTAAAAATATGCTTAATGTCTTAGATTATGGTGTTAAAAGAATATGTCTTTTATATAATAATCATCAAATAAAGAAGTTATTTTCCTTTAAACCTCTGTCTCATACGAGTTCTGAATTGGTTGAAAAGTATGAACATTCAAAAGGAGATTTAGAAATCATCTTAGGTGAAATAGATGATTATGAAAACTTATATCAAAATATTCTCACTTATCAAATCAAGTTTAATCATCTTTTGATAGTGACTAAAAATGACGAATATATCTATTCTATCTTAAAAGATTTAATAAACTCTAATATGAGAATTATCTATATTGGAAGTAAAGAGATAATTCATCCTTTTATCAGCGATACGCTTAAATATTGGGATGAAGATTTACTTTTTTTATTAAAGAAATTAGCAAGACAAAACAAGAGACAAAATTTGATTATCATCTTTGAAGACTTAAATGTATTTTTAAATTATGAAGAAGAATATAAGTATTATTTCTATCATCTTTTATCGATTAGCCAAATCATAGGTATTAGATTTATCGCTATGGTAAAGACTTCTAATAATCTCCCTTATAAAGCCTTACTAGGCTTTGAAAATATTATATCTATTGGCATTAAAGATAAAAGTGAGCTAATGACTCTCTTTAAGACTCCTCTTGATATAGATAATGATTATTGTCTCATGGATAAAATATATCCCTTTGTCCCTGTCAAAGCGCATGTTCAAAAGTTTAGTGCTAGAATTGTTGAACATTATATCAATAAAATGCCGACTGTTATTAAAGCTAAAATAAGTAATAATCAGATTTTATTAGGTATTGATATCAATGAAAGGGAAGAGTTATATCATGATGCGAGTTCAAGCTTAGTCATTGTATCTAATAGTAAAAAAGATTTAGCTCTGTACCAAAAAAGTTATGGTAAGTTCACTAATATTAGTTTTATGGAATATGCTAAAAACAGTTTGAGTAATACTAATACCTTATGGATTGGAAAGGGTGTCTATAAACAAAATCTCTTCTACCCATTAGAAACGGATGATTTAAATGATGATGAGGCTTATTATCTTTGCGGAAATAAGAAAATAAAGATTAGGATTATCAATGAATAGATTATTACTCAAGCTTACTTTCATGCCACAAAACAGAGAGATAGAAGTATTATTTGATACATCTATCTCTCTTAAAGAGAATTTGACTTTGTTGAAGAATATAGTCGATTTTAGGTTTAATGATGAATATATAGTTGTCGATGCCTATGAAAAGGAAGTGATTAGTACCAATTTAGAGCTAGTTAAGCTAGGCCTAGTAGTATGTACACATTTATATATCTATTGTTTTGATTCGTGTTAAAATGTTTCTATGAAAAATAGAATTATTATCTTGATACTACTATCATTTGTATTTTCCTTTAGCCAAGTTTTAGCTGAAGATGATATATATTATCTTGTTGATTACGCTAATAATGAAGAAACAGTAGATGAGTTTTCAAGCTATTATAGTGCTTATAATTACTATCGCAATCACCTAGATGAATATGATAATTTAGCCATAGTTTATAGTGACAAGGTTATCATGATGGAATATGGCATTGTAGAATTTAAAACTGATGACGCTTGCACGTTTGTAGTAGAATATGAAGATTTAAATAGTGGTAATACTAGTGATATCAATGGTTGTTATGGCATTGATGGTGCTTATATTTCTACAGTTGGAAATGGTAATTATGTCAATTTTATGATTGCTGATGCATATGGCCAAACTAGTATAGACAATGTCATCTTACATCCCATTGAGGCCTTGGACATGCGTTTATCTTCATATATAGTCATCGATGGCATCTTATATCACGAAGTTAAAAATCAGCTCTTACAGGACTTTTATTCTACTAGTATCAGTCTTGGACCTGCTCCCGATTACCTGGAAGAGAATAGATATTATTATAGTTATGATGGCCATTATTTTTATGCTGATTTTAGACTTATGATAGATGACTATCGAAATGAGTTAAATACTAATGCGATAAATGGTGATAGAGTCTACTATAACTACTATGAATATTTACCTCATCGCTCTATGACGGCTTATTCCTATAAGGAGATAGAGAATTATTTTTATGATGTCTTATCTTTTGATCGAAGATTACAAAATTATTATGACCTCAATATGGATAATGCCAATGATGCCGTCAATCAATCTCAGTATTATGGCGAACTAAAATCATTTTTTGAATACCAGAATATCTATGGGGCCAATGCCTTAATGATGTTGTCAGTATCTATCAATGAATCATCATATGCCAAGTCCTTAAGTTCATTTGCCAATAATAATCTCTTTGGTCATGCCGCTTTTGATAGCGAACAAGAGAGAAATGCTTCGGCTTATGATACAGTTGAAAGGTCGGTTTATTCGCATGCGAAATATTATATTTCATCGCGCTATTCCAATCATTTAAGCGCCTTCTACAACGGTTCTTTTTTTGGCAATAAAGCTAGTGGAATGAATGTCAATTATTCTAGTGACCCTTATTGGGGAGAAAAGGCAGCCTCTAATTATTATTCGCTTGACAATACTTTGGGTTTAAAAGATTATAATCATTACGCCATAGGGATTATTGATTATCGCTCAAGACTAAGCATCTATAATGATGCATCTTTAACTGATATTAGATATACACTTGAAGATGTCAATGACTTCTCAATGATAATTCTAGAAAAAACCGATGATTATTATAAAGTTCAACTTGATAGTTCAATAGATAGAGATAATTTTACTTATGATTATAGTACTTGTGTTGGCTATGTAGCTATTCAAGATATCGACTTTGTCATCAATGAAGATAAGATAGCTGAAAATCAATACTTTACTATTACTATTGATGCCAATGGCGGTAAGATACTAGGCCAAGATAGCATCAGTTTTGAGGTTAAAGAGGGTCAGATTCCCTATATCAATTCAATTGAACTTGATGGCTATAAGTGGATAGGCTATGACCAAGAACTCACTGAAGCACATGAAGATAAAAAATATATCGCTCAATTTATCAAGATTGACTCTATTGAATTAATAAATGAAGCTAGTACTAATATCCTTAAACTAAATGAGCCTTATGACTTTAGTAACTTAAAGCTAATAGTTAATTATGAAGATGGCTCTAATGAGGTGATTGATGTCAATTCAGATATGATAGAAGAATTTGATACTTCAAGCAGTGGACAAAAGAAAGTATTGATTAGTTATCACGGCTTAGGAACCGAATATGATATCGAAGTTTCTTCGACGCTTAACGAATTAGAAACTAATATCAATACATTAATTGATAAAAATATCAATACTTATTTAAGTGATGGAAGTTTTAATTCAGAAGAAGTTTTTGAGATAAAAGAAGGGATGTCTGAACTTAAATACATCATTGACTTTGATAAACTTCGCTTATTAGATGCGATGTTATTGGAGAGTATCGATGCCAACTATTATATCGATGATGGAGAGTCAGAAGTTAATATCTCTGGCTTTGGTCTTTCTTTGCCTAACCCAACAAGTGAAAAGAAGCTATTTACTAATACTTATTACGCCCATATTTCTGATGTATCTTCGATTAGAAATAGCCGTTTAATCGATGTCTCTAAAGCGTATGGTTTTCAATCGGTCACCAGCTTTAACTTAAGTTTTGCCTATAATATGCAAGCGATAGAAAATATTAATCCTGTCATTGTGCAAATACGCATTGATGATATGGATATCAATTCGATATATTCAGTTTATCGCTTAGATGAAGATGGCGATGTCATCAAATGTCGAAGCACACAATCGGCTAACTATGTTACCTTCTTAACTGATGAAGTAGGTGATTTCATGATATTATCGATGGATAGTCAGAATGAGTATGATATCGAGGATGACTTAGAAAATGTCAATGCCACTAATGAAGATATTGATATTCATGGAATATTCTTAAATTACGCTCTATTGCTATCTTTAACTTTAATGATTATGATATTAATGTTTAATAATAAACGTTTAAAACTATTTGAGGAGAGAAGATGGAAAGACTACAAAAAGTTATTGCTCAATGCGGCGTATGTTCAAGAAGAAAAGCTGAAGAATTAATCTTAGCTAAAAGAGTTAAGGTTGATGGAGAGATAATTGATACACTCGGTTATAAGGTCAGGGGCGATCAACAGATAGAGATAGATGGTAAAGTATTGAATAAAGAAGAAAAAGTCACCTATATCATGAATAAACCTAAGAATATCATCACCTCAGTACATGATGATAAAAATAGAACTACCGTGATTGATTTAATTGATTCAGACTATCGTCTTTTTCCTATTGGGCGCCTCGATTTTGACTCAAGCGGTTTACTATTTTTGACTAATGATGGCGATTTGGCCAATAAGATGATACACCCTAAGTTTATGATACCTAAAGTCTATGAAGTGACTATCAATGATATCTTAAAAGAAGAAGATAGGAAAAAATTAGAAGCAGGTATCAGAGTTGATGATTATATTTCTGCACCAGCCAAGTTAAAAGTTTTAAGAGTTAATCAAAATAAAAAGACGACATTAATAAAAATGACGATATATGAAGGTCATAATCGTCAAATTAGAAAGATGTTTGAACGCTTAGGATATTTAGTTATCAAGCTTCATCGCATTGAAGAGGCTAATATCCAGATAGGTAATTTGCGACCAGGCGAATATCGTAAGCTTAAACCTATCGAAGTAGTCAATCTCAAAAAGTATTTAGATAAAGGAAATATTTAAATCACTAGGATATTCTGGGTCAATATAGATAGTCTTTTGATTAGAAATGGCTACTAAGCCTGATTTGGCACCTTTTATCTTTTTAACATCCTTACATAGGCAATAATCGACAGGGACGCTAGAGGAATAGCGTCCTTTTGAATAGTAGGCTGCCAAGTTGGCACAAAAGCGCATAGTCTCTTCATCGACGCTTGAAGCATTTATGACTAGATGTGAGCCATGATAACCTTGGGCATGAAACCACAGATAGTCAGGTTTGGCATATTTGAAAGTGACATAGTTATTTTGAATATGATTCTTGCCAAAACTTATCAAATAGTCCTTATATTTTATTTGATATACCTTAACTTTTTCATTATTGCGCTTGTAATTGTGCTTATTAGAAGCTTTCAAATAGCCATATTTTATGAGTTCTTGAGTTATGACAAATGAATCTTCCACATTGGCTATATCCAGTTGCTCCAAAAGAGAATCAAAGTATTCTTTTTCGTTTTGGGCTATGAGCAATTGTTCCTTAATATATTCTTGGCCTTTTTTCTTTTTATGATAATTTTGATAGTACTTATTTGCATTTTCCTTTATTGTCTTTTTGGGGTCTAAGCTAATTAGAATACCTCTACCTTCAAAGTCGGTTAGTTTTACTTCGGTTAATCCTTTGTCATTTAGATTTCCATAGGTGTAGAGAATATCTCCCTTATCTTTATATTCTTCTGGATTTAAGGATTCTAAATATGATTCATTTAATTTAGCTATCTTATTCTCGAAATGCTTAGATTGTTTTTTGACAAATTTAATGATGTTGTCAGTACTCTTTTTAATTCTTTCCTTCTCTTCTAAATCGTAGTAAATGATATCAAAAGCTTGATGGATATCACATTCTTCACTCTTTACTTTAAGATGAGTTAAAGGTATCACATGATATTCAATGCTACTATCAAGAAAAGATAAATAAAACTTATTTGAAGCATTTATTTCTTGCATAATCTCTTTAAAAGTCTGATCTTTTAAGCGATGACGCACTTCATTTTCTAGAAGTTTAGAGAAACCTTCAAATTGTTTGACAAAAGATTCTTCAATATTAGCTTCATCAGTTAAAAAAGGATTTAATTTATTCTGTTTCTCCGGGAGTTTATAGATGGCTCCGGGATGAATGATACGCTTGGTATTTTCATAAGGTGGAATACGTTTTAAGGCGTCAACTATTTTGCCGGTGCTATGATCAACTAAGACAATATTGGCATATTTACCCATCAATTCGACATATAAGCGATATTCTTTTTTATCATAGAGCTCATCTTGAGCGACAATGGATAGTATTAAAAGACGGTCTAGAGATAATTGTTCAATATTATAGATGATGCCACCATTTATATGTTTTCGCATCAGCATGATGAAACCAGAAGGGTTATTGTAAGTGTTGTATGTTCTATCTGATAAACAGATGCGATTGTATAAAGAATGACAAGAAATGATCAGATTGGTCCTTTTAGATTTAGCAAGGACATTAAAAACTATTTCATTATCTGAAACACCAATTATCTTATTTATCCGCATGGGAAGATAATTCTTTAAATCTTCGCATATCTTACTTAATATAATTCCATCTAAAGCCATGGAATAATTATAACTTATTATTATTTATTATTGTTTATAAATATGAAAATTTATGGCATTATTTTCAATAATGTAATAAAATCAGGTTATGAAAAAAGGGTTACTTATTATTATTAGTGGGCCTAGTGGAGTAGGCAAGGGAACCATCATCAAGAAGATTATGGATTATCCCGAATTGAAGCTGACTTATTCAATTTCGATGACCACAAGAAAACCGAGAGCTAACGAGGTCGATGGTATCAATTATTTTTTTGTGAGCAAGGACGAATTCTTACAGAATCTCTATAATGGTGAGTTTTTAGAGCATGCTTGTTTTGTCGATAACTATTATGCAACACCTAAAAAGTATGTCGAAGAGAAACGTTTAGAAGGTAAAAATGTCATCTTAGAAATTGAGACAGTTGGTGCTAAGCAAGTCATGGATGTGATGAGAAAAGACGACGGTTGTATTTCTATCTTTTTATTGCCGCCAAGTCTTGAAGAATTAGAAAAGAGAATCAGGGGCAGAAATAGCGAGAGCGAAGAAGTCATCCAAAAAAGAATCAATAAAGCACGTCATGAACTACAAGAGACATTCAGATATAAATATGTCGTATGTAATGATGAGATAGATGAAACGGTTAAAAAAATCTATGACATCATTCAATTAGAGATGAATAAATAGAAAAGGCAAGTCTATGGACTTGCCTTTTATTTAGGCGTAAAAAAACAAGCCTCTATTAGAGGCTTGTATTCTAGCTAACTATTAGCGGTTGTAGTATTCAACTACTAGTAATTCGTTAACTTCAGTATTTAATTCATTTCTTTCTGGAAGTCTTACGTATTTGCCTTTGCGGTTTTCCTTATCTACTTCAACGAAGTCTTTAGTAGATAATGTTGCATCTAATGAATCTTGAATGCAAGCTAGATTACGTGATTTTTCCTTGACTTCCACAGTTTGACCAGGTTTTACTTGGAATGATGGGATATCAACTTTCTTGCCATCAACTAAGATATGACCATGGTTAACTAATTGTCTTGCCTGTCTTCTTGTAATAGCGAAACCCATGCGGTATACGATATTATCTAAACGAGATTCTAACAATAATAGTAAGTTAGTACCTGTTACGCCTTGCATCTTAACAGCTCTTTGATAAGTGTTGAAAAATTGCTTTTCGCTAAGACCATACATATGTCTGATCTTTTGTTTTTCTGCCTTTTGCAGACCATAGTTACTCTGTTTGATTCTCTTAGTAGGACTTCCATGTTGTCCTGGGATGTAAGGACGTCTTCTTAATTCTTCGCCAGTTTCTAGGATAGAGAAGTTAAGACGTCTAGAAATGCGCCATACTGGCCCTGTAGTTCTTGACATAATTTCCTCCTTATTGTTTACAAGCATAAACGATAATAGGTGTAAATCATCTAAAAGAGTGTTGGTATTAGAGGGTTCATCTTAGCGCAAGACTACTGCTCGCCAATTTATATTGGTATCAACGCTTATTTTTAGACTTTACATGCTGCTATCAAATACGCCCTATTACTATAGCAAATATCATTGTTTGCGTCAATTGAAAAAGCTTATGAATAATAGTAAAATAATGATGTTTAAGGGAGGCCATATGGATAGTAATACACAATTGATTTTATTAGTTTTGCTCATCGTAGTTGCGGCATTAATCGTCTTTATTTTAATCAGGAATACGCACTCATCAAATCTCAAGAAGGATTTAGATGAAATTAATGTACGTTTTAATCGTGTTCGTACTATTCCTTTGGCATTTAAATTAACTAAGGCTCAAGCGATGGCCAAGATAAACGAAGAGACTTATAAGAAGGTTGAAGAGTATTTCAGCAAGTATGAACAAGCTCAGAAGAATATCGATCGCTTAAATGAACTGATTGAAGGATTGGAAGATGACATCGCTTCTAAGAAATATGGCGATGCCAAGAATTCTTTGATTGTCGTCAAGGAAAACTTGGGCGATTTAGAAGAAGAAGTTCATTCCATCGATGACTTCCTTGAACAATTCTCTAAACAAGAGAGTGTTCAGCGTGAAGTATCTAATGAACTTAAGGAACAATTTCGTGATTTAAAGACTAAGGTACGCGAAAATGCTCAAAATTTTTCTATCGCTTACGAAGGAATAGAAGAGAAACTACAAGAGTGTGAGAATTTATTCTCTTCTTTTGAAGAATGGATGTATGCCAATGAGTTTGCCAATGCTCAAGATAATCTAAATACACTAACTAGTCAGATTAAGACAATAGACGAGAGTATCGATTATCTTCCTGATTGTATCAACGATGCTAAAGGTGTCATCCCGGTTATGATTGATGAAGTTAGTAGAAATCATGCCCTCAGCATTCAAAGAGGAGTATATCTCAAACACTTAGATATCGAAGGAAAATTAGATAATATCAATGAGCGTCTTAATGCTGATTTAAAAAATATCATCAGTGCCAATGTCGAAGGAGTTAAAGAAGACCTAACAGGCATCAAAGAAGAACTAAGTCAATTGATTAAGGCTTTAGATGATGAAAAATTAGCTTTTGAAGATTCCAAGAAAGCTTCAGATCGCGTCTTAAAGAATATTGAAGAATTGAATCATCTCTATACTTATATCGATACGGTAGTAAATAAAGAGAGCGAAAGATATAGCTTAGAAGATTTAAAGGATAGTATCAAAGAAGAAAAGATTAAACTTGATAAGTATCAAGATGAATATCGCAGTTTAAATCTAATGATTTCGCGTAATGATACGCCATCGACAGAAATATTTAAAAAGGCTAATGAAATCTACAATGAATCTTTAGCTGATATCGAGAAACTCAGAAAATATAAACATAATATTGATAAGACTTCTAGTGATGAAGCTAGAGCGGTATCACAAGTGATGAAATTACAAGTAGTCCTAAATGAGGTAGAAGTAAAGATTGCTCAATATCGTCTTCCAGCCATTTCATCTTCTTATAAGGATGATCTCAAAAAGGGCCATGAGTATGTCAAAGAAATCAAGAGTCTATTAAATGAGATACCTTTGAATATACAGAATTTGAATAAAACATTAGATGAAGCTATCGATTATATCTATAAGCTTTACAATAATGTCAATAATGTAGTCGGTATGGCCTTGATGGTTGAAAATGCCATTGTCTTTGGCAACAAATATCGCTCTACTTATCCAGAAGTGGATAGAGAATTATCAAGAGCTGAATTTGCTTACTTGAATGGCGAATATACTCAAGCCTTGACAATTGCCATTGCCTGCATGGAAAACTTATTCCCTCATGAAGCCGATGAGAAGATATTGGAGAACGCAAAAGGTGCAGCATAAGATTTATTTTGATCACGCTTCGACAACTTCACTTAATCGTGAAGTTAAAGAGAGCTATATAAAACTACTCGACAAATTTTATAATAGCGATGCTTTATACGATGACGGCGTCGCTATTTATCGTATGCAAGAAGAGTCAAGAATGCGCATATTGAACTTGTTGGGCATTAAAAATGCCAGTTTAATCTTTACTTCAGGAGCTAGTGAAGCCAATTCCTTAGCTATCAAAGGCCTAGCATTTAAAAATCCTAGCAAGAAGCATTTAATAACTAGTATTTATGAGCATGCCTCAGTCTATAATTCTTTTAAACAATTAGAAGATTTATTTGGCTATGAAGTTACTTATCTTAAACCAGATAAAGATGGAATGATAGGAGTCGATGATATTAAAAAACATATTCGTCCGGATACCTTATTAGTTTCCATTATGCATGTCAATAATGAGATAGGTTCGATTAATGATATTAATAGTATTGGTAAATTTGTCAAAGAAAATAGCCAGGCCTATTTCCATTCCGATATAACGCAATCACTAGGGAAAATAGATATTCCTTTTGAAAATCTTGACCTAGCAAGTTTTAGTGCCCATAAAATACATGGTTTAAAAGGTAGTGGAGCCTTAGTTTATAAAAATCATCTTGACTTAGCGGCTCTTATCTCTGGTGGTCAACAAGAATATGGCAAAAGAGGAGGAACATCTAATGCTCCTGCTAATATCGTTTTAGCTAAAACAGTTCGCATAGCCTTAGAAGGTCAAAAGAAGCATGCAACTTATGTCAAAGAACTTCATGACTACTTAATATCTAAACTTAAAGATTTAAGAGTAGAGATTAATTCTAGTGATAAGGGAACTCATAATCTAATTAATTTCTCGACTAGTATCAAAAGTGAAGTCTTGCTTAATTACTTCAATATGTATGGCATAATGGTCTCTAGCCGCAGTACTTGCGGCTCTAGAGAAAATGAACCTTCTAGAGTTTTAAAATCGATAGGTGTCGATGATGAATATGCGATTAGAATATCAATTAATGAAGAGAATAATAGACAAGAAATTGATTATTTTATTGATGTATTAAAGGAGGCAATAGAGAAATATGGATGAGATGATCTATGAATATATTGTAGTTAGATATGGTGAACTTTCTACAAAGGGTAAAAACCGTAAGGACTTTATCAAATGCTTAGTTAAAAATATAAAAAATACCTTGATTGATTATCCTAATTTAAAATATAATGCCATGCATGATGGCTTATTTATCTATTTAAATGGTGAAGATTATAGTGGAATAAAGGAAAAACTAAAAAAAGTTTTTGGCTATTCTTATTTTGCAGGAGCGATTAAGACGGGAAGAGAAATCGAAGATATTGCTGCTACCGCTTTAAAGATAGCTGTAAATCATCCCTACAAGACTTTTAAAGTTCAAGCTAAACGCAATGATAAGTCTTATCCTATTCATTCTGATGCCATTAATAGAGCAGTGGCATCACATATCTTAAAAAATACTGACTTAAAGGTCGATGTCCATAATCCGGAACTCATGATATATATCGTCGTTAAAAATGATGGCGCCTATATTATGGACCAAAAGATTAATGGCATAGGTGGTTATCCAGTAGGCGTAAATTCTAGAGCTATGTTGATGCTATCGGGTGGTATCGATTCGCCTGTAGCTGCTTATTTGACGATGAAAAGAGGATTAAAGATAGAATGCATCCACTTTGCCTCAATGCCATATACATCTAAACAAGCCTTAGATAAGGTTTATGACTTAGCTCATAGACTTAGTGAATATCAAAATGACATCATCATTCATGTCATTCCTTTCACTGATTTACAACTGGCCATCTATGAACATGTCGATGAATCTTATGCCGTAACCATCATGCGCAGAATGATGTATAGAATAGCCGATATTCTATGTAAGAAAAGAAATATCAATGTCATCAGTAATGGTGAAAGCTTAGGACAAGTAGCTTCGCAAACACCTGAGAGTATGACTGTCATCTCCTCGGTTTGCGATACGTTAATTCTCAGGCCGGTCTGCATGATGGATAAGCTTGAAATCATTGCCATTGCGAAGAAATTAGATACTTATGAGACATCTATTCTTCCATATGAGGATTGTTGCACAATCTTTACACCAAAAAATCCTGTCACTCATCCAAAGAAAGATAGGTGTGAATATTATGAGAGTCTCTTTGACTATCAGAAATTAGTAGATGAATGTGTAAACAATGATGAAATTGTTAAAATAGAATTTAATACGAAAGATGATAAACTTGAAGATATATTTTAGGGGAGGTCACAATGAATATCTTTACGCTTAGAAGAAATCGTTTGATGAATGAATTGAAAAATAATGCTTGCGTCATTTTATTTTCAGGTAAGGCAATCATGAAGACTGAGGATGAAAGCTATGACTTTTTTGTCAATAGAAATTTTTATTACTATACAGGAATTGACGCTGAAGGCATGGCTTTGATGATGACAAGAAATAATGATGTCATCACCCATAAGCTCTTTATTCTTCCATATGATGAATATCTAGCAAAATGGGTAGGAGGAAGAATGAAACCGGAAGAGGCAAGTAGTATCTCTGAGATAGAAGATATCGAAGATATTAATGATTTAAATGAGCACTTTGCTTCCTTCTATAATCGCACAAGAGGAAGAAGGGGCTTTAGTTTATATCTAGATTTATGGCACTATAATCCTGAACAACACTTAACTCCTGCTCATGAATTTGCCAGTATAGTAGCTAAAAATTATCCTAGCATTCAAATAAAAGATATCTATTCTTATATCACTCAATTCCGTTTGATTAAGGATGAATATGAGATTTCTTGTATCAGGAAGGCTATCAGTATCACTAAGAATGGTATTGAAGCGATGATGCATAATATCATGCCTAATCAAAATGAAATGTTTATGGAAGGCGTCTTCCAATTCGCTCTCATGCGTTCATTATGTAAAGAGACCGCTTTTAAAACTATTGCTGCCAGTGGTAAAAAAGCGACAGTTTTACATTATTCTGACAATAACAGTATCATGAAAGATGGCGAATTATTCCTTTGTGATTTAGGAGCTACTTATCAAAAGTATAATGCAGATATCTCTCGTACTTTTCCAGTGAATGGTAAATTTACTGATCGTCAAAAAGAGATCTATGAAATTGTTTTAGCTGCTCAAAAAATAGTTGAAGAAAACGCTAAACCAGGAGTAGGCTTACGCCAATTAAATCAGATGGTCGTTGAATTCTATAAGGAAGAACTACCTAAACATGGTTTAAATAAGGATGTCAGTGAATATTACTTCCATGGCGTATCTCATCATTTAGGTTTAGATACTCATGATGTCGATGGCGGTTTAGGTGCTATACTTAAAAAAGGCATGGTCATCACTAATGAGCCAGGCCTTTATATTGAAGATGAATCAATAGGAATTCGCATTGAAGATGATTTATTGATTACTGATGATGGATGTGAAAATTTGGCTAAGGACATCATCAAGAAGATTGAAGATATTGAAGAATTAATGCGACATTAATTGATATACTACTATTTCAGCATCTGCATTTAAGCGGATGCTTTTATTTGTCATCCCTACGCCATTAGTGACATCTAATATCGATGAATCGTGATGATATTTTCCATGATAGTAATTCTTGCTACCAAATGGAGTATATAAAGAAGTTAAAAATGATAGATAAACTTGTCCACCATGAGAATGACCTGCCAACAAGTAATCGTTGTAAGATGGGATATCATCAAAGATATCTGGCGTATGACAAATAGCTAGATTAAAACTATTTTCATCGACATTTTGATAGGCGGCATTTATATCTGGATTACCTAGTGACAATGAATCGATGCCTATCAAGTTGAAACTTGCACTACTATCGTTATGAATATCAATGCTTTCATTAGTCAACACATCAAAGTCGGCATCATTCAAGATATTTGTAATAGCATTCTTAGTATTTTCACTATCTAAGTCATGATTACCAAGTACCGCAAATTTACCATATTTAGCCTCTAATGATTTTAGGGCAGCAGTTAAAGTTGCTCTTTTTTCATCATTTAAAGGATTATTAGAATAGTGGTCGACGAGGTCGCCACCAAATAAGATTAAATCAGGATCAAACATATTAATCTTATCTACAGTTTCATTTAGAAAATTATCATCGATTACACCATAGTGCAAATCGCTGAAGTAGACGATGGTAAAGCCATCAAATGATTCATCTAGTTTAGTGTTGTTGATATATTCTTCTCTAACTTTTAATTGGTAAGGGTTGACATAAAAGGCATTATAGTATGTTAAGGCAGCAAAAATAGCTATGCCCACTAAAACGATAATTAATTTCTTGAACTTCATAATAGTATTTTAGCTTATTTTTTATCTTTATTAAATCACATAATTTTACATAATTACGCGATATTTATGATGCAAATAGAGAGTATATTGAAATCATAAGTGATAAACACTTATTACACGAAACCCCCTTTATCGTGTACCATATTCTATCCCCTTATTTATATAGAATTGAAAGAACTTCTCATTAGAGAGGTTTTTTCAATTCTTGAAGATGTTTTTTAAATAACATAATTTTACATAATTGAACGAAATTTGTGAGATAAGTTTTTCATAGACTATAAGTGTAAGATAAATAGATATCTTACAGGTAAACATTACCATCCTATCTCCCCCTTTGTATGAAAATTTAATATGATGATAATAACCTCGAAAGAGGTTTTTATCATGTGTTAGAATAAATTTATGAAAAAGAAAATTATTGTTTTGTTGCTTGTGGTAGCTATTTCTATCGCCTCATTTTTTGCTTATAGATATTATGAGGAAAACCAAGTAAGTGAATTATATCTAGCTAGCGACACTAATGAATTAGTGGTTTATGATGAAAATTTAATGACTACTAATTTAGTTCGTGGTAAAAAAGTCCTGGCAAAAAATAATTATCAAAATATTGATGGCCAAGATTATCGCCATGTCGAAGTAGATGGCAAGGTCTATTATGTTCTAGATGCTAATTTAGTAGATAATCTAAAAGATTGTGTCTTAGAAGATAAGATGTATATCAAAACTACTTCTTCACTTTTGGAAATGGATTCAGCTAATATCGTTGGTCTTTTAAATAAGGGTGATGAGGTAGATATTATTGGCTATAACGATTTATTAGCTGATGGAAGTGTCAAGATGTATCATGTGCGCCATAATGATTTAGAGGGTCGCGTTTATGCCAAATATTTAAGCTCAGATTTAAGCGCAGAAGATAATACTTATTTGGATATTCATAAATCAAGAGAAGACCTTTATGGTGGTGGAGATGCCTACAGTTTAGAATATAGCTATGAAGAAAAAATGATATTTGAAGATAATGTCATGCCTGAAGTATGCAATACCCTTTATATTAACGGTTCTTCAATTTCTCATATCGATGACTATATCGACTTTGCGCTCAATAATAATATCAATGCCTTTGTGATTGATATCAAAGATAGTCATATTCCAACCTATCAAGCGGAAGCGATGAAAAAATATTCACCGACTGCTTATGATAATGCTTTAATGACAGCTGAAGAATTTAAAAACCAAATCTCAAAAGTTAAGGAGGCCGGTATTTATTTAATAGGGCGCATAACAGCCTTTAAGGATACAAATTATGCCATTGACCATCCTGATGATGCTATTTTTGATAAGACGGAAAATGCGAGTCTTTATTATAATTCTTCTTACTGGCCTAGCGCTTATAAGCGTAATGTCTGGGTATATAATGTTGAATTAGCCAAAGAAGCTGTCCTGGATTATGGCTTTAATGAGATTCAATTTGACTATGTTCGCTTCCCTGACCGCATTGGACTGATGGAAAGTAATGGCGAGATAGATCTCTTAAATGTCTATGGAGAAACTAAGGCTCAGGCTGTACAACGCTTCATCATGTATGCTGCTGATGAACTACATTCAATTAATGCCTATATCTCTGTTGATGTCTTTGGGGAGACATCTAATGCCTATGTGACGGCCTATGGACAGTATTGGCCAGCTATTTCTAATTATGTCGATGTCATCAGTGCCATGCCATATCCAGATCATTTTAATATTCATGACTATGGTATTGAAGAAGCAGTTTGGGAAGTTCCTTATAAATTATTAGATATTTGGAGTAAAGATGTCCAAGCTAGACAATCAGAGACGCCATCAAAAGCCAAGGTTAGAACTTGGATACAGGGTTATGACAGCATTAAAGAACCATATGTAGAATATGATAGTGGCAAGATTAAAGAGCAGATTGATGCGTTGTTTGACAATGGTTTAAACGATGGATTTATTGTTTGGAATGGAGCATCAAGTTTAGAAAAGTATCAAAGTTTCTCTGAAGCCTTTAATTCTTTAGATGATTAGCGATAATATTTTCCTTGCCAGGTATTTTCTTTAAGCATTAGCTTGTCAATATCATTCAAGATAGTCGTCTTATTTAAGACCCATAAGGGGGCGATTAAGTCTTCTTTAATTGGATCGCCAGTCAGTCTTTCGATGACGACATTTTGAGGCAGTATCTCTAATTGTCTTACGACGAGTTTTATATATTCTTCTCTTGTCAAGATAGGGAATTGCTTATTTTTATACATATCGCCAAGCTTAGTATTTTTTAAGACATGAAGCATATGTATTTTAATGCCAAAGAAGTTTAAATGACTTATATCTTCTATTGTCTTATACATATCTTCTAAGGTCTCAAAAGGTAAACCATTCATGACATGGATGCAAGTGGCTAAATTGTACTTATTTAATTTATCAAGGCCTTCTTTAAATTCAGCAAAACTATGACAGCGATTGATTATTTTTGCCGTATTATCATTACTTGATTGAAGGCCTAATTCAATATTGATATGTTTAATCTTATTTACATCACTCAGATATTTTAAGATGTCATCATTTAGACAATCGGCTCTTGTGGCTAAGGATATCTCTGCTACTTCATCCATCTTTATAAATGGTTCCAGTATCCTTTGTATCTTCTCTAAGCTGCCATAAGTATTAGAAAATGATTGAAAGTAGGGGATGTATAATTTATTGTCCCATTTTCTATCCATCATAGCTTTATTGTTTATATATTGATTTAATATATCATCGTTTAGACATTTATTGGCATCACCACTACCACTATTACTGCAAAAGATACAACCGCCAACGCCTTTGCTGCCATCGCGATTAGGACAGGTAAAACCGCCATCGATGATTACCTTGGCTACCTTGCCATCATATCTTGTCTTTAGATAGTAGTTATATGTGTGATATCGTTTGTTGTCTAATGAATATGGAAATGGATTCATGACATCATTATATGTTGATTTTAGATATTAAAAAAGGTATGATTTAAAAGTAATCGTCGATGAGTAGTAGTTTTAAGCTTCCATCAAGAGAAGTCTGGGTTGGTGAGACAGACTTGGATAGTTTTAGATGAACTTGCATTGACACATTGATTAATCGTGGCTCAACGTTAAAGAGTTTAAAGGGCATATAATAATTATTTATTATATGAACTAAGGTGGTAACGCGTTTAATGACGTCCTTAGATTAAGGCCGTCTTTTTTTTGGAGGTAATACATGGCTTACAATTATCAAGAGATTGAATCAAAGTGGCAAAAGTTCTGGGATGACAATGAGACCTTCAAGGTTGACACAAGGGACTTTTCCAAACCTAAGTACTATGCCTTGGATATGTTTCCTTATCCATCTGGTGTAGGTTTACATGCTGGGCATCCTGAAGGCTATACAGCTACAGATATTGTATCACGCATGAAGAGAATGCAAGGTTACAATGTCCTACATCCAATGGGTTTTGATTCCTTTGGCTTACCTGCTGAACAATATGCCATTCAAACTGGCAATCATCCAGCAGGCTTCACCAATGAAAACATCAAACACTTCATTGACCAACTTAAGAAATTAGGTTTTTCTTACGATTGGTCAAAGATGATTTCGACTTCTGATCCTAAGTACTATAAGTGGACTCAATGGATTTTTAAGCAATTATTCTTAGATGGCTACGCTAAATGTGTAGAGATGCCAGTTAATTGGTGTGAAGAATTAGGGACTGTCTTAGCTAATGATGAAGTCATCGATGGCAAGTCTGAAAGAGGTGGCTATCCTGTCATTCGTAAGAATATGAAACAGTGGATAATGGATATTCCTGCCTTTGCTGAAAAGCTTTTAGATAATTTAGATAAGCTTGATTGGCCAGAGAGCACCAAAGAGATGCAAAGAAACTGGATAGGTAAATCTATTGGTGCTGAAGTGAGTTTTAAAATAGCTGATAGCGATAAGTCCTTTGTGGTCTTTACTACTCGTTGCGATACTTTATTTGGAGCTACTTATTGCGTCTTATCTCCTGAACATCCATATATTGATGAGATAGTCAGTGAAGATAAAAAAGAAGAAGTTAAAAACTATCAAAAACTTTGTGCTAGTAAGTCTGATATGGAACGAACTGAGCTAAATAAGGATAAGACTGGTGTATTTACTGGTGCTTATGCCATTAATCCAGTCAATGGTAAAAAGATTCCTATCTATATTTCAGACTATGTCTTGATGAGTTATGGAACAGGAGCTATCATGGCCGTTCCTGCTCATGATGAAAGAGACTATGCCTTTGCGAAAAAATTCAATATTGAAATCATACCAGTCCTCGAGGGTGGGGATATTGAAAAAGAAGCCTATGTCGAAGATGGCATTCATATCAATTCAGATTTCTTAAATGGTTTAAATAAAGAAGATGCCATAAATAAGATGTTAGAATGGCTAGAAGCAAGAGGTTTAGGTAAAAAGAAGATCAACTATCGTATCAGAGAATGGATCTTTGCCCGTCAGAGATATTGGGGTGAGCCAATTCCTATCATTCATTATGAAGATGGTACTATCGGTGTCTTAGATGATGAAGATTTACCTTTAGTATTACCTGATTTAGATGACTATGGTCCATCTAAAAATGGTGGGGCGCCACTTGACAAAGCTACCGATTGGGTAAATGTGGAATACAAGGGCAAGAGGGGCAAAAGAGAGACTTCAACTATGCCTGGTTCAGCAGGTTCAAGCTGGTATTACTTGCGCTATATCGACCCTGATAACGATAAATGCTTTGCCGATGCAGAATTATTGAAACACTGGATGCCTGTCGATTTATATATTGGCGGTCCAGAACATGCGGTAGGTCACTTGTTGTACTCACGCATGTGGAATAATTATCTCTACGATAAGGGTCTAGTATTTACTAAAGAGCCTTTCCAAAAATTAGTTCATCAAGGCTATATCCTTGGTTCTAATGGTATTAAGATGGGTAAGCGATATCCTGAATATGTCGTCAATCCAAATGATATCGTGAGAGACTATGGTGCTGACACCTTACGTCTATATGAGATGTTTATGGGTCCATTAGAGGCTGATAAACCATGGTCTACGCAAGGCATAGAAGGTGCTCATCGCTGGTTAGAAAGAGTATGGCGGCTAATTGTTGAAAGTGATAAATTAGTCGATGATAATGATCATAGTCTAGATTACTCATTCAACTTCCTAGTTAAGAAGGTTACGGAAGATATTGAAAATCTGCGTTTGAATACCGCTATTTCTCAAATGATGATCTTCATTAACGACTGTTATAAACAAGAAAAAGTATATAAGGGATACATAATTGATTTTGTGGCAATGTTGTCATGTTTCACGCCACATATCGGTAATGAAATGTATGAAATACTGACTGGTAAGACAGATTTAGCGTATCGTCCATGGCCAAAATATGATGAATCTAAGCTACAACTAGAAGAAAAAGAAGTAGTTGTTCAAGTAAATGGCAAAGTACGTGCTAAATTTATGGCTAGCACCACTTGGGATGATGAAGAATTATATGCTGAAGCTCTTAAACAAGACAATGTCGTTCGCTTTATTGAAGGCAAAGAGATTAAAAAGCACTTTGTAATCAAAGGCAAAGTGATTAATATAGTAGTTTAATCATGATGGAAAAATATAAGCTCAATTCGCCATATGATAACTTAACTCTTGATATTTTGACATGTAAGGCTCAAAGTCAGAAAGCTTTATTTGTCATCGCTCATGGTATGGCTGAGCATAAAGAAAGATATATAAGTTTTATGGAGTATCTAGCTTTGAAGGGTTATACTTCCTTGATCTATGATCATCGTGGTCATGGACAAAGTGTCAAGAATAATGATGATTTAGGTTATTTTAATGATGAAAGTAGTGATGCTATCGTCGATGATTTAGCTATGGTCATTGATGATGCCAAGACTAGATATAGTGCTCAAAAAGTCATTCTTTTAGGTCATAGTATGGGTTCTATGGTTGTAAGGAAGTATCTTCAAAAACATGATCAAGAGATCGATGCTCTTATCGTATGTGGTTCTCCTAGCTACAATCCTTTGAGTAAAATGGCACTCTTGCTAATTGATATCATGAAATTATTTAAGGGTGATAGATATCGCAGTCATTTGATACAGAACCTTGCTTTTGGCTCCTATAATAAGGGAATTATGGGTGAGTCAGAGAATCGTTGGCTATCTTATAATGAAGAAAATGTCAAAAATTATGATGAAAATGAATTAGATGGCTTCATCTTTACTTTGAATGGTTTTAAAAATCTCTTTACACTTATGCAAGATACCTATGATAAAAAGGATTATGAAGTCAAAAATAATGACCTACCCATCCTTTTTATCGCTGGCCATGATGACCCGGTCATCATTGATGAAGAGAAGTTTAAGGGAGCTGTCGACTTTATAAAGAATTTGGGATATAAAAATGTTCAAGCTATCTTATATCCCAAGATGCGTCATGAAATATTAAATGAGTCTGATAATATCAATGTTTATGAAGATATTATCAATTGGATAGATATTAAATAAGATAACAATTATAAATAAGGGAGGTTGTTAGAAACTGTTTTTAGTGTGCCTTAATTAATATGAGAAGATTTTAGAAACAAATTATTATTTAGGAAAGGAAAATTATGAAAAAAATTATTTCAATCATCTTATTAAGCGCTTTGCTTTTTGCATGTTCACAATCAAGTGAAAATGGTATCTTCAGTTCTTTCACTGAAAGTAACAGAGATAACATCAATATCTATTATTCTAATGAGCGTACTACTGATGGCAAGATGGACCTTAAGAATATGGGTGTCAGTGCAGATCAAGAAACTGAAGTTGATGAACAAGTTATCGAGATTAAGAATAATATTCTTGGAATTATCACTGAGATCAGCTCATTAGAAAGAGAAGTACTAACCGATACTATTGTCACTAATGAAGGCTGTATTGTTTTAAAGACAAGTGAAAATAGTGATTATATCCGCTTGTGCAGTGATGGCAATATG
>CASEQH010000043.1 GCA_949290085.1 uncultured Bacillota bacterium
AAGCAATTGAAGAATATATTTATTACTATAACAATGATAGAATCAAAAGCAGATTAAAAGGCTTAACACCTATGGAATATAGGAATCAAGCCTTAATTGGTTCTTAGAGCTTAACTTGTCCAAATAAGTGGGTTCAGTTCACTGCAACTCCTCCTTTCTTTTGATTTTTGCCAAATTCTAAACTTCTCTGGCATCTAAAATATAAAACATATTATAACCTTTTTATATCGCAGAACTGTTCAGAATCGAAAGTTTAATTCCTAGTCTAACTATACTAAAACTGTAATTAATATATAAATTAAGTGAAAAAGCTAAGAAGGCTAAGAAGATAATTTATTTGATTTACTTATAAAACCAATTATTTGTCCAGATAGAAAAACAGTAATTAAAGAATAAATAATCTTATTAATAGGAATATAAGTTAATGATAATAATAAGATAACTAGATCGAAGAATAAATATACCCACTGAATCTTGATTTTGGTCATTGTTGAAACGGATATAGCTAGGGCATCATCGCCACCTGGTGCACCACCACTTCTTAAAGCAATGCCAACACCTACACCGACAAAAGTAGCTCCTAAAATAGCTGATATCAGAGGGTGATTAGCAACATTAGGATATATTGGTGGAAATTGTTCGAAAATAAAATAGAAGATAGAAAAACCCATGGAAGCAATAAACGATTTTAAGATAAACTTATTGCCAAGTATCTTCCACCCTAATAAATAAGATAGAGTATTAAAAACTAGACCAGATAGTGATGGTGATAAATTAAACCATTTATGTAGAAGCAGAGTTAGACCTAAGATACCACCCTCAGTAATCTGAGCAAAATTATGAATATTATATAATCCGAAGGCAAGAATTGCGCTGCCTAAGAGTAAATTAAGAAAATTCTTAATATTTATTTTTTGAAGCAATCTAAAACCTCCTTTATGCTTCAATATCAGATGAAGGATAGTTTTAACAAATCCTTCTAAATTTTATTCTAATGTCGTCTCTTCCTCTTCTTGATGTTCAAGTATTGTAACAGTTGAGACAAATGTACCATCTTGTGGTTTTATGAGTCTAACTCCCTGCGTCGAACGACCTAGTGTCGAACAAGAAGCGATAGGAATTCTAATGACAATACCATTATCAGTCATAATAATGGCGTCTTCATCACCCTTAACAGCTTTTAAAGCTACTAAGTCACCGTTTTTTTCAGTGATTTGGATGGTCTTGACACCTTTAGCACCACGAGAGGTAATACGATATTCATCAAGTGATGATTTCTTGCCATAACCGTTCTTAGAAACAACTAAGATATATGTTCCATCAGCATCTGTACATGCACCAATTACATATGAACCATCGACATTCATACCTCTAACACCACTGGCATTTCTGCCCATTGGACGAATATCTGTCTCCTTAAAGCGAACTGCCTTACCATTAGAAGCAGCAATAATTATCTGGTCATTACCACTAGTACGTTTAACAGTAACTAATTCATCATCATCCTTTAAGGTAATGGCAATCTTGCCATTTTGACGAATCAAATTAAATTCCTTTAATTCAACTCGTTTACATAGACCATTCTTAGTGACAAATAAGAGATAACCATCAAGTTTATCATCTTTACCCATCACAACTAATGTCTTAACCTTTTCATCCTTATCTAATTTTAAGAGATTGACAACAGGTAGACCCTTAGAATTACGAGTGGCTTCAGGAATACGATATCCCTTTATGCGATAGACCTTACCCTTATTAGTGAATAATAGTAGATGGTCATGTGTTGACATCGTAATATTTTGTTCAATGATATCGTCTTCATTAAGAGTCATGCCCTTAACACCGCGACCTCCACGATTTTGGATACGATAAGTATCAATAGGTAATCGTTTAATATAACCATTGACTGTCATAGAGATAATGACATCAGAAACAGGAATTAGTGATTCATCTTCAACATCCACATCACCTTCAATAATTTCTGTTCTTCGCTCGTCACCATAACGATTTTTGATATCTAATAATTCATTCTTAATAATTTCTACGATGCGGCTATGATTTGCCAAGATATCTTTTAAATCATCAATAGTCTTATATAATTCATCAAGTTCAGTTACAATCTTGTCTCTTTCTAGTCCTGTCAATCTTCTGAGCTGCATTTCCAGAATAGACTTGGCTTGAACTTCTGTTAAATGATATCGCTCCATCAAATTCTTTAAAGCTACATCGCTATCTTTAGAACTTCTAATGAGTTCAATTATCTCATCAATATAATCAAGAGCTATCTTTAAACCTTCTAAGACATGGGCTCTGTCTTCAGCCTTTTGTAAGTCGAAAGAAGTTCGACGAGATACGACATCGATTTGATGTTTGATATAGTAGCTTAATATTTCTTTAAGTGATAATAACATTGGTCTATTGTCGACCAAGACATTATTGTTGATAGAAAGAGTGGTTTGTAAACCTGTCAAACGATATAACTGATTTAAAATAACTTCCACTTGTACATCGCGACGTAAGTCAATAACTATCTTAATACCATCACGGTTTGATTCATCAACTAGAGATGTAATGCCATCAATAATCTTTTCTCTAACTAAAGAAGCGATCTTTTCAACCAATGTTGATTTATTAGTCTGATATGGTATTTCCCTGACAATAAGACGTTTTTTACCATTTTCTTTTTCTTCTACATCAATTTTAGAACGGATAGTGATAGTACCCTTACCTGTTTCGTAGGCTTGTTTGATGCCAGTTCTGCCAACGATGTACCCGCCAGTTGGAAAGTCTGGTCCAGAAATATAATTATCCATTAATTCTTGGATAGTAATATCAGGATTTTCCATGACCGCGATAGTAGCATCAATAGCTTCATTTAAATTATGTGGCGGCATATTAGTAGCCATACCAACCGCAATACCGGTTGAGCCATTAACTAAAAGATTAGGGAATTTACTAGGCAAAACAACCGGTTCTTTAAAACGAGCATCGTAGTTGTCCTTCCAATCGATAGTTTCCTTACGAATATCTTGAAGTAGTTCCATTGATATCTTTGACATTCTAGCTTCGGTATAACGCATAGCTGCTGCACCATCGCCATCGATAGAACCAAAGTTACCATGGCCATCTACTAATGGATAGCGATAAGAGAAATCTTGAGCCATTCTGACCATTGTATCATAAGCTGCGGTATCACCATGTGGATGATATTTACCTAATACTTCACCGACGATATTGGCTGACTTAATATGTAGTTTATCGGGTGTGTTACCTATGGTATACATAGCCCATAAGACACGACGGTGAACTGGCTTTAAGCCATCACGAATATCAGGTAAAGCTCTTTCGATAATTACAGACATTGAATAACTCAAAAAGTTATCACGCATCTCATTGGAAATATTAACTTCTTTTATCTTTCCATGATTAAATTCTTGTTCCATTAATATCTCCTCTCTATATATCTAGATTTTTCGCAAAGTGAGCATTTTCTACGATGAAGTTCTTACGAGGTTCAACCTTCTCAGACATGAGCATGCTGACAACCTGATCAGCCACTGCAGCATCATCTATAGATACTCTTTTTAAAGTACGAGCAGCTGGGTCTAGAGTAGTCTCCCATAGTTGTACTGGGTCCATCTCACCCAAACCCTTATAGCGTTGAATATCATACTTTTCGCCAGCAAACTCTTTTTTTGCCTCTTCAAGTTCTTCATCAGTATAGACATATTTTAATGTCTTTTGACCACGATATAGTTTATATAGTGGCGGCATGGCGATATAGACATAACCACCTTCGATAACAGGCTTTAAGTAACGATATAAGAAAGTCAACATCAAGGTACAGATATGGGAACCGTCGACATCGGCATCGGTCATGATAA
Organism: uncultured Bacillota bacterium; assembly: GCA_949290085.1. GTDB lineage: Bacteria > Bacillota_I > Bacilli_A > Erysipelotrichales > Erysipelotrichaceae > CALUZH01. Next base: position 3,885 of record CASEQH010000043.1, read on the forward strand.
CTATCTTGTGATATCTTAGTTTATCTAGATTAACTTCATTGCCCATACCACAACCAAAGGCTGTAATCATAGAACGTATTTCAGCATTATTGAAGATTCTATCGATATTAGCCTTTTCAACATTTAATATCTTACCGCGCAAAGGAAGTACTGCTTGGAAGGTAGAATCTCTGCCCATCTTGGCACTACCACCGGCTGAATCTCCTTCGACTATATATATTTCAGATATACTAGCATCTTTAGATGAACAGTCAACCAACTTACCAGGTAAAGAAGAAATTTCTAAAGCATTTTTTCTTCTAGTTAAATCTCTAGTCTTTTTAGCAGCTTGACGAGCTCTAGCGGCACCAATAGCCTTCTCAACAATGAGTCTAGCTTGGTTAGGATTCTCTAATAAGAATCTTGATAAGGCACTACCAAAAATATCTGAGACAACCTTACGCACTTCAGAATTTCCAAGTTTTCCCTTTGTCTGTCCTTCATATTGTGGATCTGGATGCTTAACTGAAATAACTGCAGTTAAACCTTCTTTAATGTCTTCAGTCTGTAAGTTTTCATCATCCTTCTTTAAGAAATTATTGTCTTTAGCATACTTATTAATAATACGATTTAAGGCTAGTCTAAAACCTTCTTCATGAGTACCACCTTCAACAGTATTGATATTATTACAGAAGGAATAAATCATTGATGAATATGTGGTATTGTATTGCATCGCTATCTCAACTGCAATATTAGTATCATTATCAGTATCATCGATATAGACGATATCATCATGCAATATTTCATGACTTTCATTTAAGAACGAGACATATTCTTTAAGACCACCTTCGTAGTGGAAGGTATGTTCAAGTTTGTCACCCTTAGTATAAGTAAAATTAATCTTAACTCCCTTATTCAAGAAAGCCATCTGTCTAAATCTTTCATAGAGAGTATGATAGTCATAAGCAACACCTTCTTTGAAGATTTTAGCGTCAGCTTTAAAAGTAATTAATGAGCCATGCTTATGAGGATCACAATCACCTATAACTTTTAATGGTTCTAAAGTATGACCACCATTTTCAAAGCGAACATAATATATTTTGCCTTCATGGAAGACTCTAACTTCAAGCCATTCGCTCAGAGCATTAACGACAGAAGCACCTACACCATGAAGTCCGCCAGAAACTTTATAGGCACCACCACCGAATTTACCACCGGCGTGTAAGACGGTAAAGATAGTCTCGACAGCTGATATACCTGTCTTTTCATGAATCTGCGTAGGCATACCACGACCATCGTCTTCAACCGAAACAATATCATTTTCATCAACATTAATATTGATAGTTGTCGCATAACCAGCCAACACTTCGTCTATACTATTGTCGACTATTTCCCATACCAAATGATGCAAGCCTCTAGAACTAGTAGTTCCGATGTACATACCTGGTCTTTTTCTGACTGCCTCTAAACCTTCTAGCACTTGTATATCGTTAGCGGAATAATCATCGTGATGAACAATTGTCGATGCCATTTAAAGCTCCTTTCTCAATTTTAATTACTTGACTTATATTTAAACTATTTAATCCCATGATGTCGGTAGTTGTGATAATAGTCTGGCCGACATTTTGAATATAATCTAAAAGACGTTGACGATTAGCTATATCTAATTCTGATAAGATATCATCTAATAGAATTATTGGTCTTTCATTAGTCTTGGCTTCAATGTACTTAGCCAAAGCTAACTTAAATGACACAATAACCAAACGCTTTTGTCCTTGGGAAGCAATAGTATGAATTGGATAATCATTAAATTTAAATAGGATATCATCACGATGAGGACCTAGTACCGTATGATGATACAAAAAATCTTTATCGTGATTCTTTTTAATTGCCTGTGCAATAGAATCGATATCAATTGGAAAACATTTCTTATAGATTAAAGAAATATTATCTAGTCGATTAGATAATTTGAAATAGATATCCTGAATATGTTCGTTGATATAATCAATAAATTCTTGTCTTCTTGTTTCAATAAGATAAATCTTATCTACCATCGTCTCTTCGATTGATTCTAAATAAATATTATCAATTGAAGATTGTTTCAATAGATGGTTCTTATCTTTGAGTAACTTAGTATAAAGAACTAATGAATTTAAATATTCATGGTTAATCTTACCTATTTCGACATCTAAAATCTTTCTACGTTCCTTAGAAATTTGAGTAAATAGTTCTAAATCACTAGGCTTAAATAAAATGCAGTTAAACCTGCCGATAAATTCACTTGTTTTCAATACTAATTGTCGATTGATAAATAAGCTCTTACCCTGTCTTGAAATAACTACTCGATAATCATTATCACCCTGAATTTCAATAAGACTGGCTTCCTTACCCTTCATTATTAGGTCTTCATCATCTGAAGTCCTAAATGATCTAGTATTAGATGTAAATACCATACTTTCAAGGATATTGGTTTTACCAGCTCCATTTTCACCGACAATAATATTAATCTTAGGATGAAAACTAATATTAATTTTCGAAATATTGCGATAATCACGAAGATATAAATTATTAATAATCATTTATTTATCCTGTAGCTTTGACTTTCAAATCTTATGACATCATCAGGGTATAACTTACGTCCTCGCCTTATTTCTCTTTCATCATTGACAAAAACTTCATTATCAATCAAGAAAAATTTGGCTTGACCACCACTGGAAACCAAATCTAAGAATTTAAGAGCTTGAGCTAAAGTGATAAATTCACTATCTATCGTTAATTTTTTCTCCATATTTCATAAATATTATACTACATAAAGGCAAATAATACAATTTTAAGCCGTTTTAAGACATTTTAATCTCTATACCGTGTAGGTATACATAAGCTATTAAATCGCGTCTAAGTAAAAATTAAACAATAAAAATAGTTCTTGATAATAAATCAGATTCTATAGTAATTCAACTAATTATCTTAGATATTTTGTAAATTTTGGATATAAATATGTCATTATTATCTCATTTAATTAATGAAATAAAAATTATCGAGGATATAATTAGTTTCTATGATGTTACAGTCTCAAATACCCTTAAAGGACATAGCTTTTATGATATTGAAGAACAAAATTAAGTGCAAGATTGAACTTATTACTCAGCTAAATAAAAATGACTCAAATAATCAAGATATAGACTTTGGGGTGAACATGGCTTATGACATCATGATTGAAAGAATAAATAATATATTGAAAAAGATCTAATTAAACTAGGTCTTTTTATAGAAAGAAAACAAATAGAAAGAAAAATACTATAACATAACACAACCAACACCAAAATTTTGAAGTAATTTTTTTAGTTATAGCAGATAGTTTTTTATAATCTATTTTTTCTTTATTAAACAAACTCATTTTCTTTATAACTTATCCCCTTTTTCTTATTATATTCCTATGAATATATAAGCTCAAACAACGAATATAGATAATATAAAATTTAATACAATGATGGTAGTTAAGGTTACACCCTTAACCACGTTGACGGCTATTGAATTAAGCTGTGGAGTTTAGCGAATGTTATCAGCGATTCACTGCTGTTAACTTTTTTATTTTATATGTGTTGTAATCGGTGCGATAAATTACCAATTAAAAACCTAGCATATAGTTCTTATTGAAAAGACTAATTTAGCTAGGAAAATTAATAAAAATAATTGAAATTTTAAATGCCTAAACAATTAATTATAAGTACGCACTGGCGAAATCAATTGTAGAACATTTTCATCATCCGGTTTAGCGATAATGATAGGTTTAATATCACCATTAAATTTCATTACTACCGTATCACTCTTTAAGGCTCTGATGGCATCAGTCAAATACTTGCCACTACATGAGATAGTTAAAGGATTGCCGGTATATCTGATGATAGCTATCTTCTCAAATGATGAACCGATTTCTTGGCTTGAAGATGTCACTGTCAAATATTCACTATCAATAGACATCTTAACAACATTTTTACCATCAGACTTAATGAATGATGTTCTATCAATCGCATTTAATAAATCTTTACTGTTGAGAGTTAGAATTTGAGTGAAAGAACTAGGGATTAGTCTAGATGTATCAGGATATGAATCCTCGATAAGCCTTGTCAACACAATGTTGTTGTCAAAGATAAAAGCTATCTTTTGATTATCAATGGCAATTTCAACTTCCTTTTCATTTTGAATGCTACGACTAACTTCTGTTAGATGTTTTGATGGAATAGTAATATTGAAATTTAAATCTTCATCGATATCGATTATCTTAGATGCTAGACGATATGAGTCGGTAGCGTTGGCATATAACTTATTACCCTTAGCGATGAGATTAACGCCAGTCAAAGCAGGTCTAGTTTCTTTATCACTGCAGGCAAATGAAGTCTGTTCAACTATTTCATTTAAAATAGAAGATTTAAATTTAAATTTATTTTGAGAAATAGAAAAATTGATTTCAGGATAATCATTGACTGGAATACCATTTAATCTAAATTCTGAAGTACCACCAGTAATCTTGATTAATGTACCATCCATTATTTCAAGGGTAATAGTCTTACCATCTAATTTACGAACAATTTCGACGATATAGCGATAATCAATAACACATACGCCTTCTTCAACAATACTTAATTCATTTTCTTCGTCACTCACATATAAAGCAGACCTAATAGAGATATTAGAATCGGAAGCTATCATAGTAATAGAATTATTCGTGGCCTCAATCTTAATGCCACATAAAGATGGCATAGGCGTTGTGGTAGAAGCTGCCTTGGCTACTAGATTTAAAGATTTAAGAAATTCGCTTTTCGAGATTTTAAATTGCATATAAGTCCCTTCTTTTTTTATTTATTTAATATTAATCATTATTATTAAGTATGTGGATAATGTGGATAAAGTTAAAATTCCCTTTATTCACAAGACTATTTTAACATTTTTATGGTGTGAATTAATTATGACTTATTGTGGATTAATCTTAACTTTTGTCTCGATATCTTCAACTACTTTTTGATATAAAGGATTAGTTTTAATATTTTTTTCTACTTTCACACAGGCATTCATGACAGTTGAGTGGTCTCTTTTACCAAACTCCTTGCCTATTTCCTTATACGAGGCATCTAGCATCTTTCTACATAGATACATGGCAATATGTCTGGCATTGGTGATATTACGAGTACGATTTTTAGAGATTAGTTGTTGAGGAGTGATACCATAGTAATTTGAAACAGTCTTTTTTATCTTAGTGATAGAATAATCATCACTATCATAATTAGCTACTTGGTCTTTCAAAGCTTCTACAGCTACTTTAAGAGTGATTCTGTTATCATCTGAGAAATTAATATAATAAAATAATAATCTTTTTAAAGCTCCTTCGATTGTTCTTACATTTTGCGAACAATTGGTAGCTATATATGTTAATACTTCATCGTCGATATCTTGACTAAAAGAAATATTATTAGCTATCTTCATTTTAATGATAGATAGACTAGTCTCATATTCTGGTGATTCAATATTCACATTTAAGCCTTGATTGAAACGAGAGATGATTCTCTCTTCAAGCCCATCGATATCATTAGGTGATTTATCAGCTGTGATACAGACTTGTTTGCGGTTAGATATTAAATCATTAAAGATACTAAAAAATATTTCATGTGTCTTATTTTTACCGGCAATGAATTGAATATCATCTACTAAGAGCAAGTCTAAGTCATGAAATTGTTGCTTAAACTCATCTATTTTTTTATTCTTTACTGATTGATAGACACCTTCCACAAAATTTTCACTAGAGATATAGCCTATCTTCTTACTAGGATCTAGAGCCTTTACTTGATTACCGATCGCATTTAATAGATGAGTTTTACCAAGACCTGTATTTCCGTATATAAATAAAGGATTATATATCATACCTAAGCTTCTAGCACAGGTTGTTGCCGCTACATGAGCTTGACTATTTGAACGTCCAACGACGAAATTATCAAAGGTCTGTTCAGCGACTGGTTCTGTTTGTAGAAATGATGAATCAGCATTGTTATCGAGTTTAAATTTAGCGATGTAGTTTTTTTCTTGAATAAAAGTCACATCGACATGGCGGCCAATCTGCATCTCTAAACTAAATTCTATTAATTGTTTAATCTGTGTAATTAATACATAAGTAGCGAACGAAGGGACGACAACTAAAGCAGTAGTATCTTCTAAAGAAGCTAGATAAGTATCAGTAAAATATGAATCAAAGTCCTCCTGTCTAATCTGGGAAGATTCTAAAACTCCTTTTAGGGTTATATTCCATAATTCGCTTAATCTATAATCTATTGTATTCATTTTGATATCACCCCTTGTAAGTATCTCTCATTATAAGCGTGAAAAAGCTATTTTACCATGTTAAAATTGACCACAAAAAACTTATCCACATTTAAAAATTTTAAACAGTCTTGAAGTTATCGTTAATTTATGACTTATCCACATCTTTCCACATCTTTTTAAAGTGGATAACTTATCCACAAATTAATATTGTGTGAATAATAGTGGACAAATACAAAGTATAAACATCAAAATGTGGACAAACATAAATTATAAATAGCTTAAATAAAGGATATTTTTAACTTTTCCACATATCAACACGGTGTGGAAAAGTACTAAAAATGATGGTGGATAAAATATTAATAAGTGATAAAGACAAGATTAAGATAATGTTAATTATCAACATTTTTAAAGCTAGTTTATCCACGTTTCCACATCCTTAAAAAATCAAACGATTTTTCATGAAAAATATTGACTTTATTCATGAATGTATTAAAATCTAATCATAAAACATTGAAAAGAAGAGTACTTTAGTAGGAAATTCAAAGAGAGTCTCATTTTGGTGCAAAGAGATATGGAATACTAAAGGAAGATGGTCTTGGAGTTGCTGATACGATGAGTATCAGACGGAATGCACACGTTATAGTGCTAGGATATGATAGTATCTGAAAAGAGGTAGTTTAGGCTATAAATTAAGGTGGTAACACGATTATACAAGTCGTCCTTATGGACGGCTTTTTTATGTATAGGGGGTGAAATGGTGATTAAGATTAAAAATGTATCTAAGTCCTTCACAGTTAAGAATAAACATATCGATGCAGTAAAGAATGTTTCGCTAGAAATATATGATGATGAGATATTTGGCATCGTAGGTTATTCGGGAGCCGGTAAGTCAACATTAGTAAGACTTGTAAATGGCTTAGAAAAAGTAGATAGTGGTGAGATTATTATCGATGGCGATGACATCACTAAGATGAGTGAAAAAGATCTACGTAAGAAAAGACAAAAAATAGGAATGATATTTCAACACTTCAATCTCTTATGGTCTAGAACAGTACTTGAAAATATTGTCTTTCCATTAGAGATAGCAGGAGTAGAAAAAGCTAAGCGTCTAGAATTAGCGAAACAGATGGCAATTAAGGTTGGACTAGAAGATAAGATTAATGTCTATCCCAGTAATTTATCTGGTGGTCAAAAACAACGCGTGGCCATCGCTAGAGCTTTAGTATTAAATCCGGATATCTTATTATGTGATGAAGCAACCAGTGCCCTGGACCCTAAGACGACTGAGGATATCTTGGAATTATTAAAAGAGATTAATAAGGAATATCATCTTACTATCTTGATGATTACTCATCAGATGGAAACAGTTCAAAAGATATGCCATCGCATCGCCGTTATGAAAGATGGTGAAGTAGTGGAGACAGATACGGTTGAAAATGTCTTCACTAATCCAAGTCATCCAGTGACTAAAGAATTGATTCAAACTGTCGATACTGGTGTCAATGTCATCAAATTAGCTAAAAGTTTAAAGGAAAAGTATCCTGATGGTCATCTATTACGGGTCACATTTGAAAATAAGAATAGTGAAAAACCAATCCTTTTTGAAGTGGCAACTAAATTAAATATTCCTATTAATATCGTCAGTGCCAATATAAAAAATACGCAAGTTGGTGCCTTAGGTGTCATCTATATTCATATTGAAGCTAGAAGAGATATTGGACCCTTAATCGCTGAATTAGAGAAACAAGATGTCGTTGTGGAGGTGGTATAGAATGTTAGAACTATTTGGACAATTATATGAACCACTATGTGAAACACTATTCTTGACATTTGTACCTCTTATAATCGCTATAATTCTTGGTTCAATCATCGGTATTATCATCTTTGTCAGTGGAGATAATGGTATCATCGATGTCAATAAAAATGTCTTCACTAAAATATTACATGTAGTCTCTGATAGCTTAGTAAATATATTTAGGTCTATACCTTATTTAATCCTGTTGATTTGGTTAATACCAGTAACTAAATTCTTAGTTGGTTCAACTATCGGTGCTGAGGCTGCCATTCCATCACTCACCCTATCAGCTACACCATTTTTTGCCCGTATGGTCGTCATAGCCTTTAATGAAGTAGATAAGGGTACAATAGAAGCTTCTAAGGCTATTGGTGCTAATACCCTGGAAATAGTATTTAAGGTATTGATACCTGAAAGTATGCCAGCCTTAATATCCTCAATTGCTGTTACAGCAATCAATCTAGTATCTTATAGTACTATGGCTGGAGCTGTCGGTGCAGGCGGTTTAGGATTTGAAGCTTACCAATACGGTATGATTAGAAGAAATACACCACTCATGTTAGCATCGACCGCATTAATTATTGTTATTGTATTCGCAATTCAATTTATTGGCGATTTTATAAGTAAGAAAGTTGATAAACGTTAGGAGGAAAATATGAAAAAGATTATCACATTACTTTTATCTCTATTAATACTAGCTGCTTGTTCTAACACAAGTCCTACTGAGACCGAGACAACTGTAACTGATGATAGTGAAGAACTAGTAACTATCACTGTTAGCTGTACCGCTGAACCTCATGCGACAATTCTAGAATTTGCTAAACCTCTACTCGAAGAAAAAGGCTACAATCTAGAAATCGAAATCCTTGATAACTACTATATCTTTAATACTGCACTAGATTCTGGCGATGTTGATGCTAACTTCTTCCAACACATTGTCTTCTTAAATAATGAAGTTGAAGAAAAAGGTTATAAGATTGTAAATGCAGGCGCAATTCATATTGAACCATTTGGTTTTTATTCATCAAAATATGAAAGCATTGATGATATCGAAGATGGTGCAACTGTCATTATTTCTAACTCTATCTCTGACCATGGTCGTCTATTGAGTATGTTAGAAAAAGCAGGTCTTATCACTTTAAAAGAAGGAATTGATGTAATCAATGCGACAGTTGAAGATATCGCTGAAAATCCAAAGAACTTGAGCTTTGTTGAAGTAAATCCTGAATTATTAGCTAGTGCTTATACAAATGGTGATGGTGACTTAGTCGGTATCAACGGTAACTACGCTATCGGTGCTGGATTAAATCCTGCTGAAGATGCTTTAATTCTTGAAAGCGCTGAAGATAATCCATATGTAAATGTAGTGGCATGTCGTGAAGGTGAAGAAAATTCAGATAAGATTGTTGCATTAGTTGAGACATTAAAATCTGATGAAGTTAAACAGTTCATCCTTGAACACTACCAAAACTCTGTAATTCCTGTTGAATAAAATTAAGTAATTTATCCACAAAAAAGCGAGCGATAATAAAGTGAACCCCAATAATGACATGTACCCAATTGACATGTACCCAATTTCCTAGACATATATAAATATCTTTTAAATTGGTTATATTTGTATATTTTAAAATTCAATATGTACATATGGATGTTTCTCTGTATTTTACAGGTGACATCCATTTTGTTTTGGATTGAATCCTACTGTTATTGAAATAATCTATATATTCATCTATCGCTAAAGAAAATTCTTCAAAAGATTTATAAGTTGATTCTAAACCATAGTATATTTCGTTTTTCAAAGTACCAAAGAATGATTCCATTATTGAATTATCATAACAGTTTCCTTTACGGGACATAGATTGAGTAATTCCTTTTTCATTAAGTTTATCAATAAATGTTTGATGTTGATATTGCCAACCTTGATCAGAATGGAATATTAAGTCGTCAAGACTATCATATTTATTAAATGCTTTGTTTAACATATTTATTATTTGTTCAAGATTGGGACGAAGTGACAAATCGTAAGATATTATTTCATCATTATACATATCTAATATTGGCGATAAGTAACATTTACCCCAGGAAAAATTAAACTGTGATACATCAGTGGTCCATTTTTGATTTGGTTTAGTAGCTTTAAAATCACGGTTAATAATATTATCTGCTTTCTTACCAATATCTCCTTTATATGAATGATACTTCTCTTTTGGTCTTTTACCTTTCAAACCTAAGTTAAACATTAATCTTTGAACTTTCTTATGATTAATTATATGACCTCTATTATGAAGCTCTGCTGTAACACGTCTAACACCGTATCTTTGCTTGTTATCATTAAATATAGTTTTTATCTCGTGAATGATTTCTTTATTTTTACCATCAATATTTGATTTATTACTTTCAAAATAATAGGTTGATCTAGGCAGTTTTGAAGCTTTTAATAAATCGCTTAATCTATATCCTTCTTTGTTGACTAGTTCTTTGATGACTTTGGCTTTTTCGCCTTGGCTGATGATGCCATCTTCTCTATCGCCAAGGCTCTTGCTTTTTTTAAGTAGGCATTCTCGGCTTCAAGATATTCATTTCTTCTTCTTAGAAGTTTTAGTTCTTCTAATTCACTTTTTGTAAGTTTAACTTTTTTATCATTGCTTGGTTTGGGCATAATTAAATCTTCCTTTGGAGGTCTTCCTCTTCTTTTTGATTTTAACCCATTGTAACCTTCTTGTTTATATTTTTTAACCCATTTATGGAGTAATCCAGGATGGATCCCTGCTCCAATGGCTATACTTTTAATAGAATTACCTGCTAATACCTTGGATACTAAATCGAATTTTTCTTCTTTTGTCCATTCTTTATTTGATGGTTTGTGTTTTAAACCATCTATTCCATGCAACTCATATATCCTGACCCATTCTCTTACTTTATGAGAAAATTCTTTCTGGTTGCATTTTGCATATTTTGGTTTAACGTTACTTCTTCCTATCTTATAATTCTCAACACACTCTAATTTGAATTCCCATGAATATTTCATATAAAAATACCCCTCCTCCTAGTTGTCTAGGATTTGGGGTACATGTCAATTATTGGGGTTCACTTTACAAGGTCCTATTTTTATATCTTGCGCTTAGCGCCTATTTCAAAATGATATCTAACAATTCCTAAATCAAGCCCGGTATAAAAGCCTTTGCCCTTTTTAAGCTTTACTTCATCACCATCTAATTCAAAGTAGAATTTTTGTTGATTGATGGCAGTAGGTACTAATAAGGCACATTCAAGACCTTGTGACATACTCCCACCACTGACAGAAGTGGGGGCTTCTTGTTCGATACAGCTAACGCTGTAAGCATCAGCAAGCTATCCCCGTGTGTCCCACGGTTCTATGTACAACAGGTTATGCCACTGCTAATCGAATACCCTCATTTTTGATATTGATACTTGCATTGTAATCTCTATCATGTTTGGTATGACACTTAGGGCATTCCCACTCTCTAACTTTTC
>CASEQH010000044.1 GCA_949290085.1 uncultured Bacillota bacterium
ATGGAGAAGTGGTCACACCTGGTCCCATCTCGAACCCAGAAGTTAAGCACTTCATCGGCAAGCATAGTGAGTAATCGCAAATCAAGCACATCGCCGGGTAATAGCCCCTACAATATGTAGGGGTTTTATTTTATTTGTGATAAATTAGTTGAAATCCCAACTAATTAATGTATACTAACAGTATAAGGGTATTTCAAATGATGAGTAAGAATTATATTAGTCTTGATACTTCCATTCTCTATCGTTCTAATCAAAGATATTTTGATGATATTTTATCTGATTATAATATAGGTTATGCACATTTAATCTTTTTGATAGAGATATATGAACATGAAGGAATTTCGATGAATGAATTGGCGGAAAGTGGAACTTTTGATAAGGGCACCGTCACTAAGAGCATTCAAAAGCTCTTAGAACTTGGTTATGTGAAGATAGAGGTTAATGAAAATGATAGACGTTTTAAACTTCTCTATTCAACTGATAAAACTAGAGAGATTATTTTAGACTTATATCGGATTAGACAAGATAGATGGAATTATTTATCTCAAGATTTAAGTGAAGATGAAAAAGAACAATATATCAATTTCACATCTATTCTTGCCTCTAGGTCACGTGAATTTGATCTTTTGAAAAAAGAAGAATCCAAGATTTCTTTCTATGGTCTACAAAAGTGTAGCCTATTAGATTATCCTGGTAAAGTATCATCAATTCTATTTACTGGTGGTTGTAACTTTAAGTGCCCATATTGTCATAATAGAGATTTGGTCTTTCTCAATGAAAATGATTCTAAAATTGATTTAGATTACATCATGGCCTTCTTGGATAAAAGAAAAAATATCATTGATGGCATTTGCGTGACTGGTGGCGAGCCTTTGATATCTGTTGGCCTTAAATCGTTTTTAAGAGATGTCAAAGACATGGGTTTAAAGATTAAGTTAGATACTAATGGATTTTATTTTGATCGTTTAAAAGATTTAATCGATGATGAACTAATTGATTATATCGCTATGGATATTAAAAATAGTCCTACTAAATACGCTGAAACAATAGGTCTTAATGAACTTAATCTTGATAATATCCACAAGTCAATTAAACTCATTATGAATAGTGGTCTAGATTATGAATTTAGAACGACAGTTGTGAAGGAATATCATGACATTGATGATATAGAGGCTATCGCTAAGATGATAAAGGGTGCTAAACATTATTTCATTCAAAATTTTGTTGATAGAGATTCGTGTATCAAAAAAGGCCTGCATGGTTTTAATGAAGAAGAATTAAATGACTTTAAAGATATTGCGGCAAAATATATAAAAGAAGTAGAAATACGTTAAAAGGAGATGCTATGTACGAAGTTGTAAAAAGAGATGGCAAAGTTGTTGATTTTGACTTAGAGAAAATCGCTAAGGCTATTAAGAAGGCCTTCGATGCTACTGAAGGTATTAATTATCATCCTTCTATCATTGAAAATTTAGCTTTGCGTGTGACAGCTGAATTTCAAAAGAAAATAGTAGATGATAAGATATCTGTCGAAGATATACAAGATAGTGTTGAGACTGTCTTAGTTAATACTGGCTATGACAAGGTGGCTAAAAATTATATCTTATATCGTAAACAGCGTGAAAAAGCCCGTAATATTGAATCGACGATGCTGGATTATAAAGAATTGGTCAACTCCTATGTCAACTTATCCGATTGGCGTGTTAAAGAGAATTCCACTGTCACATACTCAGTTGGTGGTTTAATCTTATCTAATAGTGGCGCCATAACTGCTAATTATTGGTTATCAGAAATTTATGATGAAGAGATTGCGGATGCTCATAGAAGTGGCGATATTCATCTTCATGACTTATCCATGCTTACAGGATATTGTGCAGGTTGGTCTTTAAAACAACTCATTCAAGAAGGTTTAGGCGGCGTTAGAGGTAAGATTACCTCAAAGCCTGCTAGGCACTTGGCGTCTCTATGCAATCAAATGGTCAACTTCTTAGGCATCATGCAGAATGAGTGGGCAGGAGCTCAAGCCTTTTCTTCTTTTGATACTTACTTAGCGCCTTTTGTGAAGATTGATAATCTTGACTACAACACGGTTAAACATTGCATTGAATCCTTTGTCTATGGTGTCAATACACCTTCACGCTGGGGAACACAAGCACCTTTTTCTAATATTACTCTAGATTGGACTGTGCCTGAAGATTTGGCTGAACAGTACTGCATTGTCGGTGGCGAAGAAGTTGATTTTAAATATAAGGACTGTAAAAAAGAGATGGATATGATCAACAAAGCTTTTATTGAGGTCATGTTAGAGGGGGACGCTGATGGTAGAGGCTTCCAATATCCTATTCCTACTTATTCCATCACTAAGGACTTTGATTGGTCAGACACCGAAAACAATCGCCTATTGTTTGAACTTACTGCCAAATATGGAACACCTTATTTTTCTAATTATGTCAATAGTGATATGAAGCCTAGTGACATCAGATCGATGTGTTGTCGTTTAAGACTAGATTTAAGAGAACTTCGCAAGAAGTCGGGAGGATATTTTGGCAGTGGTGAATCAACTGGCTCGGTTGGTGTTGTGACCATCAAATTACCACGTATTGCTTATCTAGCTTCTAATGAACAAGATTTTTATAAACGCCTTGATCATATGATGGATATTGCCGCAAGAAGTTTGCATATGAAAAGAGAAGTTATCACTAAACTATTAGATGGTGGTCTATATCCATATACTAAACGCTATTTAGGAACTTTTAATAATCACTTTTCGACTATTGGCATCGTTGGTATGAACGAGGCTGGATTAAACGCTTCATGGCTCAAAGCTGATTTAACTCATCCTGAAACCCAGAAATTCGCTAAGGAAGTCTTGGAACACATGCGTGAACGCTTAGTGATATATCAAGAGAAGTATTCAGCTTTATACAATCTAGAAGCTACACCAGCTGAATCGACTTCTTATCGTCTAGCAAAACATGATATTGAAAAATATCCAGACATTATCACCGCTTCTAAAAAGGGCGAAACGCCATATTATACTAATTCATCACATCTACCAGTCGGTTATACTGAAGATGTTTTTGAAGCTTTAGATATTCAAGATGAATTACAAATCCTCTATACATCTGGTACCGTCTTTCATGTCTTCTTAGGTGAAAAACTCAAGGATTGGAAGTCGGCAGCTGTCTTAGTTAAGAAGATATCAGACAATTATCGCTTGCCTTATTACACCATCTCCCCAACTTATTCAATCTGTGAGGAACATGGCTATATTGAGGGTGAAGTCTATGAATGTCCTAAGTGCGGAAAGAAGACTGAAGTTTGGTCACGTATCACTGGTTATTATCGCCCAATACAAAACTGGAATGATGGCAAGATCAAAGAGTTCGCTGATCGCAAGGAGTATGAATTCGCCAAGACTTTCATCAAGTCTAAAGATATTAAAAAGGCTGTAACTTCTTTTAATGATGAGACAGATAAAACTGAAAAAGATACTAGCATAGTATTATTTACGACGACAACCTGTCCTAATTGTCGTCTAGTAGAAAAACTATTGGATTTAAAAAAAGTAGAATATGAAGTGGTCAATGTGAATGAAAGACCTGAGCTTGCCAACAAATATGATATTATGACAGCTCCTAGCATGTTGGTGGAAGAGGGTAATGACTATCATATCTATGGTGGATTAAGTGAAATTCGTAGCTTTATAAGCGAAAAGATATAGTGAAGTGCTATATCTTTTTTTTGAATCTTTCGATGTGATACAATACTAAAGAAGGAGAATACTCTATGGTTACAATATTAAATCATCCACTTATTACACATAAGCTGACACAAATGCGCAAAAAAGATACTAAAACTAAGGACTTTAAGCAGAATCTTGACGAGATAGCTGGCTTAATGGCTTATGAAGTATGTCGCGACTTACCTTTAAAGCCTGTCACTGTCCAGACACCAGTGGCTGAATGCCAGACTTATGAATTATTGAATGAGATAGTTTTAATTCCTATCTTGCGTGCTGGCTTAGGTTTAGTCAATGGTATCAATGACCTAATTCCGACAGCTAAGGTTGGTTTTATCGGTCTATATCGTGATGAAGAGACTTTGGTCCCTCACGAATATTTCGCTAAATTTCCTAGCAATCTAAAAGATGCAATCAATCTAGTTCTCGACCCAATGTTGGCAACAGGTGGAAGTGCCATTGCCGCTATTGATATGATTAAAAAAAGAGGAGCTAAGAGCATTAAATTAGTATGTCTAGTGGGAGCACCAGAAGGCGTTAAGGCTGTTGAGAAAGCTCATCCTGACGTCGATATCTATTTAGCTGCTCTAGATGACCACTTAAATGAGAAAGGATATATCGTTCCAGGTTTAGGCGACGCTGGCGATAGAATCTTCGGTACAAAATAGAAAGAGGTAAATATGCAAAAACCAGTTGTACTTGTCGTAATGGACGGTGTTGGTATCAGCGAAAATAATTATGGTAACGCTGTTAATAATGCTTATACGCCAACGCTCGATTATCTTTTTAAAAATTGTCCTCATACCCTAATTAAGGCATCAGGTCTAGCTGTAGGTCTACCTAGTGATGGCGATATGGGCAATAGTGAAGTTGGACATAACGCTATTGGTTGTGGACAGATTTATTCCCAAGGTGCAAAACTCGTCAATGAATCAATTGAATCAAAAGAGATTTATAAGAGTGAAACTTGGAAGAAACTAATCGATAATGCTAAAGGGCATACTCTTCACTTCATCGGCCTTTTATCTGATGGTAATGTACACTCACATATCAATCACTTAAAGTCCATGATAGAAGAGGCCAAGAAAGAAGGCATTACTAAAGTTCGCGTTCATGCCCTTATGGATGGAAGGGATGTACCTGAGACATCCGGCCTTACTTATATCGATGACTTAGAAAAATTCATGAGCGAATTAAACGATGATAGTTTTGATGCGAGAATCGCTTCTGGTGGTGGCCGTATGTATATCACTATGGATAGATATGAATCTAACTGGGATATGGTTAAACGCGGATGGGAAACGCATGTACATGGGGTAGGCAGACATTTCAAATCAGCTACGGAAGCTATTGTTACTTATCGTGAGGAATTAAATGTCAATGACCAAGATCTCCATGAATTTGTCATCGTCGATGACAATGACTTACCTATCGGTAAGATAGAAGACCATGATTCTGTCATCCTCTTTAACTTTAGAGGTGATAGAGCGATAGAACTATCTAAAGCATTTGACTATGATGACTTCAACTGTTTTGACCGTGGTTATCGACCAGATGTAATGTATGCAGGCATGTTAGAATACGATGGTGACTTACACATTCCTAGCAATTATCTAGTAAATCCACCTTCTATCAAAGAGACGATGTCTGAATACTTTGTAAAGAATAATATCAAGACCTATGCCATCTCAGAAACTCAGAAATTTGGCCATGTAACTTATTTCTGGAATGGTAATCGCTCAGAAAAATTCTCTGAAGAATTAGAGACTTGGGTAGAAGTTAAGAGTGATGTCGTTCCTTTTGAACAACGCCCATGGATGAAATCAGCCGAGATAACTGACTTACTAGTAGAAGCTATCTTAAAGAATGAAAATCTCTTCTATCGCATCAATTATCCAAATGGTGATATGGTTGGTCATACAGGTAATTATGAGGCTACTATCATCGGCGTTGAAGCTGTCGATCTATGCTTAAAGAGAATTATGAAAGCTTGTGATGAAGTGGGTGCTACACTCATCATCACCGCTGACCATGGCAATGCGGATGAGATGTATGAAAAGCGTAAGAAGGAAGATGATCCAATTAAGCCAAAGACTTCTCATACCTTAAATAAAGTGCCATTTATTATCTATAATCGAGATGTCGAATTAAAAGAAGGGGATTTTGGTTTAAGTAATATCGCTGCTACGGTCTTCAAACTTCTAGACCTTGACATTCCAGAAGCTTGGAATGAAAGTATGATTAAATAAATAAAGAATTGTCTAGGCAAAGGCCTAGACTTTTTCTTGTGATATAATACAACCAAAGAGGTATTTTGATGAAAAGACGTTTGATTATTATCAGTGGAATATCAGGAGCAGGTAAGACGACGGCTTCTAATATTCTTGAAGACATGGGCTATCTCTGTATGGATCAGTTTCCGCCTGAGCTATTAGAAAATCTAATCGCTCTAATCGAAAATGATTCATCTAATCGCTATGAAAGAATAGCTATCACCATTTCATTGTTGGACTTAGGAAGATATCGCCACATTCTGGATAATAGTCACATTGAATCAATGATTATCCTATATGATGCCAGAGAAGAAGTCATCATCAATCGCTATAAGTTTACAAGACGTGTTCATCCGCTTTTGGTTTCTAATAAGGTTGATACTTTAGCTGAGGCAGTAGCTTATGAGAAAGAACTATTAGAATCATATAAGAAACAAAACGCGACCGTCATCGATACTAGCAATCTATCCTTCAAGGCACATAAAGAAGTATTAGACCAGTTGTTGCGCTATGATGACTATCTCAACTTCTCGATTTCTTTTGTCTCTTTTGGCTTTAAAAATGGCATTCCTAATGATGCTGACCTCGTATTCGATGTACGTTTTTTAGATAATCCTTTCTACTATGAAAATTTAAAGAATAAGACAGGTAATGACCATGAGGTTTATGATTTTGTGATGTCTAAAAAGAATACACAAGATTATCTCAAGACCTTGATCAGTTATCTCGACTTTACTTTTAAACTTTATGATAACGAAGAGAAGAGACATTTGACTGTAGCGGTTGGTTGTACAGGTGGTCAACATCGTTCGGTTTCTATAACTAATTATCTATATGACTACTACAAGAAGAAATATTTATGTAATAAAGCACATCGCGAATTAAAGGAGACTTTATGAAGAATGTTGTCGTGATAGGTGGTGGACATGGACAGTCCACGATTTTAAAAGGTATTAAAGATTTAAAAGATGTAAATATATCAACTATTGTCACTGTCGCTGATGATGGTGGCAGTACCGGTAGACTCAGAGCTATGTATGATGTTCCGGCTATGGGCGATATTCGCAATGTCTTAGTGGCACTATCTAAGAGTGATAATTTTTTGACTAGTTTGATGGATTTTCGTTTTAGTGGTGAAGAAGAGACGGATGTCGTTGGACATAACCTGGGCAATTTAATTCTTACAGCCTTAACGCAAATGCGTGGTTCCTTTGTAGATGCGATTGAAGAGACTTCTACTTTGATGGAAGTTAAAGGAGAAGTAGTACCATCTTCCTTAGAGGTCATATCATTATATGCCATCATGGATGATGATACCATCGTCAAAGGGGAGGCTAATATCCCGAGCTTTAACCACCACATCAAGAAAGTCTTTTATGACCATGAAGTAAAAGCTTATGATAAGGCAATACAAAGGATTTTAGAAGCCGATTTAATCATCTATGGTATCGGTAGTGTCTATACTAGTATCTTGCCAAATATCATCATTCCCGATATCCAAAAAGCCTTAAAAGAAACTCGTGCTACAAAGGTATATTTTGCCAATTGTATGACCCAAAACAATGAAACATTCGACTATGACTTAAAAGATCACATCGATGCCTTAGAGAGTCATGGTGCCATCATCGACTTAGTGGTCAAACATAAAGAAGTCATTCCTTTTTATATCTTGTCGCGCTATCTCAAACAAAATTCAGTTGAAGTCTTAGATAAGGGAGTTGATAAGAAAGTGCTCAGTTATGATTTGTTAGACTTCTCTAAGGGCCTGGTTAGACATGATAGTGAGAAGATTAAAAAAGTAGTAGAAGAACTCTTAGAAAGGTATATCTAATGTCTTTTACCAAAGAGATCAAACAAGAAGTATCATATAACGAATTAAAGGAATGTTGCATCAAGGCGGAACTCAGCGCCCTCATTCAACTTACTTCTTCTTTGAGCATCCGTAATCAAAAATTACAATTAGTTGTCAAGAGTGAAAATCCAACAACTGTCAAACGCATAGCTTCACTATTAAAAGAAGTCTATCCTGTTGAAACAGAACTTAGCACTCATCAAAAGACACAACTCAAGAAGAATAATGTTTATCACTTGACCATCCTTGATAACGCAATCAATCTTTTAGAATTCTTAGGTTTATATTCAAGTAATGGTTTATTAAATTATCCCCGTTTTTCCATCGTCGCTAAAAACTGTTGTGCCAGAGCTTATCTAGCAGGCGCCTTTATTGCCTATGGCTCATGTAATGCTCCAAGTAAGGCCAATTATCATCTTGAGATAGCTTTAAACGAAGAAGCTCACGCCAACTTCATCATCAAGCTTTTGGAGCGTTTCAATATCGAAGCTAAAACATCTAAACGTCGAAATAAGATTATTGTCTATATTAAAAAAGCCGATAGCATCTCAGATTTTCTCAGATGCATAGGTGCTCATGAATCGTTGATGAACTTTGAGAATATGCGCATCAATCGCGACTTTAAAAATTCTTTAATTCGTCTTAATAATTGTGAGATAGCTAATGACATCAAGAGTATGGAAGCTTGCAAAAAACAGATAGAGATGATGCAAAATATCATCGATAGTGGTCTTTATGATGACTTAGATGATAAATTAAAAGAGATAGTCGATTTGCGCATGCACAACCCCGATTATTCATTAGCTGAACTGTGCGACGAATATCAAAAGATTTATGGCCAAAGCATCTCTCGCTCAGGCTTAAATCATCGTTTAAATAAATTAAAGAAATTATCTTTAGGAGTTAATAAATGAGAAATTCATATGGTGTGGCCTATTGGTTGGTAGTAATAGTACTGGTAGTTATATTATGGCCAATCTTAAAATGGTTATTATTGATATTATTGGCGGTACTAGCCTACATTTTCTACAAGTCATATAAACATTTCAAAGCTGGTGATAAAAATGTTCATTATGAACAAAGAGAATCCTTAAGCAATGATGATGACATCATCGATGTGAAAGTGAAGGTCAAAAATAAAGAAGATGAATTTTGATTGTTTATTAACTAAAGTATTTCAACCTGTGGCCTTGCATGATATAAGTCTCATCAAAAAGTATTTAGCTAAGACTACTTATGAAGAGTCAAACCATAATATCATCACGATGTTTACTTGGATGGATATGTATCCACTATATAAATATGTCGATGAAAATTATATGCTCGTAGCCAGTGTACATAATGGTGAAGCCTTTATCTATATGCCTTTGTGTGCTAAAGAATATTTTATAGAAGCTACCAATAAGGCTCATGAACTTTTTAATGAATGTGAGATTCCTTTTTCTATCTCTTGCGTCATCAAGGAATATAAAGACTTATTGCTTACAGCTAATGATAAGTATCAAGTTGAAGATATACGCGATGGCTATGACTACGTCTACAAACTAGAAAATTTTAAGGGATTTAAGGGTAAGAAGATGCAAAAGAAGCGCAATCACTTAAATAACTTTCTCAAGTTATATGGTGACCGTTATGCATATGAAGACTTAAATGCTGATAATAGGGAAGAAGTGAAAGAATATATCTTAAGCCTAGAAGCACAAAGTGATACATTGATAGTAGAAAGAGCTGGCATCTTACAAGTACTAGATGCCTATGAAGTCTTGGATTATAAGGCTGGTATCATCAAAATAGATGGTAAGATAGAAGGCTTTATCTTAGCTTCACCACTATCGGATAGGATGATACAAGAGAATGTCGAAAAGGCTAATCATGAGGTTATTGGCTTATCACAAGCTCTGTTGAGTGAATTTTTTAAGCGTAATTTTAGTGATTATATCTATTTAAATCGTGAAGATGATATGGGCATAGAGAAGTTAAGAGAGTCTAAGCTCTCCTATCATCCGGAATATTTAATTGAAAAGTATAGTTTAAACTTATGATTAAAATAGCTAGTAAAGATGATAAACAAACGATATATGAAATGTGGAAGTCAAACTTCAGTTTTGATGATGGAGGTTTTACTGACTTCTTTTTTGATTGCCTTTATGATGACGATGATTTAAAGCATTACATCAATACGCTAGATGAAACTATCATCTCTTCCGCATCTATTTATCATCATGCTTACATGATACATAATCAAATATTGAGAGTATCGATGATATTAGGTGTAAATACCCTGGAACCTTATCGCCATCAAGGTCATATGCAAGAGCTTATGAAGGCGATTATTGATGATTTATCACATCAAGAATTAATCACCATGATACAGGCTTATAATCCTAAAATATATGAACAATTTGGTTTTAAGACTATCTATCATCAAAATAGATATGTCTTTGACAAGAAGGATTTTGCTGGCTTTATCTTTGGCAAGATTAAAGATATTACGGACACAGAAGACTTACTTAAAGCCTATGGTAGTTATGTGTCTCATTTTCAAGGCTATCACGTTCGTTTTTTAAAGGACTTTTCTTTATTGTTGAAGAAGCTAGAATATGAAGGCTCTAAGATTATAGGATATTATGAAGATGAAATTAAAGGATATTGTATCTATCATGTCTACGATGATTATATCTATGTCGAAGAGATGATATATGAAGATTTAAAAACTTTTATTTCCCTACTTGACTATTTATTTACAATTAGAGATATTGTTGAAGTGTATTTATCAAAAAGTGAAGAGATAGATAAGTACATCAAAGTAAAGACTAAAGAGATAAAGCCTTATACGATGGCTAGAATCAATGACATCGACTTATTTAATCGCTTATATCACAGCGATATAAAAGATGTGACAGAAGCTTTTAAATTGAGCGATAAGGCTTTATATATGCGTGAGGAGTATTAGGATGAAGGAGATAGTAGTTAATAGTTTTGAGCATTTGCAAAGTCTCGTCTTTGAGAATTGCTGGGAGGAACATACCAAGCGTTATCGCAACAGTTTTGTTTATCGGGGAATACCTGATGCAAGTTATGAGCTAGTATCTAAATTGAATCGAATATGTAGCCATGACTTAAGTCTTGAAGCATCAATTATTCGTTCGTTTAAAAAGTATGGCTATGCCGATGTGAAAGATTGTAATTCATTTTGGCAAATACTAGCTATGGGACAACACTATGGTCTACCGACAAGACTTCTAGATTGGACCTATTCACCTTTAGTAGCAGCCCATTTTGCGACTGAAGATATCTATAAATACGACAGAGATGGTGCCATCTACTGCATGGATATGTTAGAGGGGGAGAAGGACTTGCCAGAATGCCTAGCTAAGGAGTTAGAATCTTCTAGGGCACAGAGTTTCACAATGGCGATGATTGAAAGGCATGCAACTAATTTAGATGAGTTTGAAAGTCTTTCTAAGAAACCATTTTTTATTTTTTATGAGCCTGCTTCTCAAAGCAATCGCATGTCCAATCAGTACGCATTATTCAGTATGTGTTCAAAAAAAGAATATTCGATTGAAGACTTGATTGATTTTGATAATACTAGTCTATATAAATTGATCATTCCTAAAGAGGTTAAACTAGAAATTAGAGATAAGTTAGATTATATCAATATCTCTGAGCGTCTCATCTATCCAGGACTAGATGGTATCTGTGCTTGGATAACTAGGCGCTATGCCGATTTAGGTGAAAAATATAATGAGAAAAAGAGGGGTTGAGTATGGAAGTTGTTTTGGAACATGTAACGAAGAAGTTTAAAAATCGCGATAAGAAGAAAGATGATATTATCGCTGTCAATGATTTTACTTTTACCATACCTGATGGAAAGCTTATCGGTTTACTAGGTCCGTCAGGATGCGGCAAGAGTACGACGCTTAATTTGATATGTGGTCTATTGACAGTGGATAGTGGCAAAATCTATTTTGGAGATAATGATGTCACTTATTTGGCGCCTGAACATCGAGGAGTAGGTCTAGTCTTTCAAAACTATGCCCTCTATCCGCATATGACAGTAAAAGAAAATATCATATTTCCTCTAGGCAATCTTAAAGGTAAAGATAAACTAACTAAGGAAGAAATGAACAACAAGGCATTAGAGGTAGCTAAACTTGTACAGATAGAGGAACTCATGGATAGAAAGCCTAATGAATTATCTGGTGGTCAACAACAGCGCGTAGCCATCGCTAGAGCATTGGTAAAGATGCCTAGTGTTTTACTTTTAGACGAACCTTTATCAAACTTAGATGCACGTTTACGTTTAAAGACAAGAGAAGAGATTAGAAGAATACAAAAGAAGACTGGTCTCACGACTATCTTTGTCACTCATGACCAAGATGAGGCAATGAGCATCTGTGACCACATCATCGTTATGAAGGATGGTTTAGTGATGCAGATAGGAAGACCACAAGAAGTATATGACAATCCAGAAAATCTCTTTGTCGCTAAGTTTTTAGGTAATCCACCTATTAATACTTTTAAAGGCTATATCAAAGATGAAATCTTATATCTTGGCCAAGATGGTGTTTTGGATGTTAAGGGCCTTAAAGACCAAGAAGTTTATGTCGGTATTAGACCAGAAGCCTTTGTGTTGGATGAAAGTGGTCGTTTAAAGGCCAAACTAATTCATGAAGAAGTTATGGGTCGCGACAAGAGTATCTTATTTGCCCATGAAGGAGCAGAGAGTGATACTATAAGAGCTATCATTCCATCTGATACTGTCGTTTCTAGTAAAGATGGTATTGTATCCTTTAATCTAAAACATCATAAGGTCTTCTTATTTAATGTAAGTGATGAATCGAGAATTTATTTTGGGGTAGACCATGGAAAGCAATAACAAAAAAGCATGGCTATATCTATTACCAGCCATCATCTTTTTAGGCTTTTTTATGATCTATCCTTTGATAGATGTCTTTGTCTATTCTTTTGAGGAGGGTTATAATTCAGCTTCACAGAGCTATTTTGGGATAGGACTATATAACTATGAATATATCCTTCACGACCCATATTTTATTCAAGCTTTAAAAAACACTTTTATCTTGGTACTCATTACTGTACCATTATCAACTATCTTTTCACTTCTAATATCTTTAGCATTAAGTTCAATATCTAAGTTGCGTGAGCTATTTCAAACGATATACTTCTTACCATATGTGACTAATACTTTGGCAGTTGGTCTAGTATTTATGATTTTATTTAAACCGACTGCTTATACTGACGGTTTTGTGAATATGCTCATTGGTCTTTTTGGTATCAACCCTGTCGATTTTATCGATGGTCCATATTGGGCTAAGATGCTAGTGCTATGTATCTATACGATATGGGTTGTCATGCCCTTTAAGATACTCATTTTGACTAGTGCTCTAGCTTCAGTTAATGAAGACTACTATAGTGCTGCTAAAATAGATGGCACTAGTAAGTTTAGAACCTTCTTTAAGATTACTTTGCCGATGATATCGCCCATGATATTTTATCTAGTTATCACCGGTTTTATCGGTGCCTTTAAGGCATACTCTGATGCAGTCGCTCTATTTGGCACCAACTTAAATGCTGCCGAGATGAATACCATCGTCGGATATATCTATGATATGCTCTATGGAACAGCGGGAGGGTATCCATCTTATGCTTCAGCTGCAGCTATCGTTTTATTTGTCATTGTGCTTACTATTACCTGCATCAATCTGATTGTTTCAAGGAAGCATGTACATTACTAGGGGTGGATTATGGAAAAGAGTACTTATGAAAATTTAGTATTGAAAGAAGCGAAGAAGAAAAAGATACTAGACTTTTTGAAATATATCTTTTTGACCTTTTGGGCTTTAGTTGTCCTGTTTCCCTTCTATTGGATGATACTCACATCATTAAAGTC
The DNA here is from genome assembly GCA_949290085.1 of uncultured Bacillota bacterium. Classification (GTDB taxonomy): domain Bacteria; phylum Bacillota_I; class Bacilli_A; order Erysipelotrichales; family Erysipelotrichaceae; genus CALUZH01. The sequence goes on from CASEQH010000044.1 coordinate 13,782, forward strand.
TTATAGTGCTTATAATAGTGAATACATACCTCAATTTTTTACCTTATCGCCAACTTTGGAAAATTATTCCTATGCTTTGAATGAAGTTCCTTTGGCTCAATATTTTTTAAATACTTTAATTTTTACATTAATAACGACAGGTCTCATGTTAGTGGTGACCATACTGGCTGCCTATGCCTTTGCACGATTACAATTCAAGGGCAAAAATATTGTTTTTACCTTATTCTTATCGCTGATGATGATACCTAATGAATTAGTAGTCATCACTAATTTTGTGACGATAACTAATTTGAATATGCGTAATACCTTTATGGGTCTCATTTTGCCATCGGTAACTTCGATATTTTATATCTATCTATTAAAAGAGAACTTTTCCCAAGTTCCTGATGAATTATACTATGCTGCGAAAGTTGATGGCACTAGCGACCTCAAGTACCTCTTTAAGGTCATGATACCTATTTGTAAGCCGACTATTATCACCATCACTATTTTAAAGATAATCGAGTGCTGGAATTCGTATATTTGGCCACGACTAATAACTGATGATCAAAACTATTTCTTGGTATCTAATGGTATACAAGCCATTCGTGAGAGCGGCTTTGGACGCGAAAATATTCCGGCAATGATGGCGGCAGTCGTGATGATATCAGTTCCATTAATCCTTTTATTCTTGATTTTTAGAAAGAAGATTATGCAAGGAGTATCTAAGGGAGGAATTAAGGGATGAAAAAGATACTTGTGGTAGTATTACTACTTTTTACGCTAGTGGGTTGTCATGGTTCGCAGGCTATAGATAGTTTTGTCGTACCTGATAGTTTTGATGAGAATGAAGAATATGAGATAACTTTTTGGGCTAAAAATGATACCAATAAGACACAAGTTGCCATCTATGAAAAGGCGATAGAGGACTTTGAAAAAATATATCCTAATATTCATATCAACTTACGTCTGTATACCGATTATGGTCGTATCTACAACGATGTCATAACTAATATTCAAACTGGCACTACGCCTAATATCTGCATCACTTATCCTGACCACATCGCCACTTATTTGACAGGTGAAGATGTCGTCGTTCCCCTTGAAGAACTGATGAAAGATGAAAAATATGGCCTAGGAGGTACAGAACTTAAGTTTGATGGGGTAAGTGAAGAAGAGATTATCCCTAAATTTGTAGAAGAAGGTAAAATAAATGGTATTACCTATGCCTTACCATTTATGCGCTCAACTGAGGCTTGTTATATCAATAAGACCTATGTCGAAAAACTTGGTTTTGAAATACCTGAAGTTTTGACTTGGGACTTTATTTGGGAAGTGTCAAGAGCGGCGATGCAACAAGATGAAAATGGTAATTATATCGTCAATGGTCAAAACATTATGATACCATTTATCTATAAATCTACTGATAATATGATGATACAGATGTTATATCAGCTAGAAGAACCCTATGCCTCTGAAAATGGCGAGATATATCTCTTCAATGATACGACAAGAGAATTATTGTTAGAATTAGCTGGCTATGTCGAAGAAGACTTATTTTCGACCTTTAAGATTTCTAGCTATCCTGCCAATTTCTTAAATGCTGGCCAATGCATCTTCGCCATTGATTCCACCGCTGGCGCTACTTGGATGGGTACAGATGCTCCATTATTAGATATCAGTGAGGATAAATTAGTTGAATTTGAAACGGTTGTCAAAGAGATTCCTCAATTTGATGAAGACAGTTATACAATGATATCGCAAGGCCCATCATTATGTATCTTCAATAAGGAAGATAAGGGCGAAGTATTAGCTTCTTGGCTGTTTATGCAATATCTGCTCACTAATGAAGTACAGATAGCATATAGCGAAACAGAAGGTTATGTGCCAGTGACTTCTAGAGCTCAAAAGAGCGAGGAATATCAAAGCTATCTCAATTTAGCTGGCAGTGATGATGATGAACATTATCAAATCAAGATTGATGCTTCTAAGATTCTCTTAGACCATGTCGATGATACTTTTGTGACGCCTGTCTTCAATGGTTCAGCTTCTTTAAGAGATGCCGCCGGTCAACTCATCGAAAATGTCACCAAGTCTGTGCGTCGAAGAGAGACCGTTGATGATGCTTATATAGATGAATTATTTGATGATGTATCGTCACTCTATCATTTAGACCAAGTCGGAAGTAACGAGGGAACTAAAGAAGATTTAGGACCTTTACCGATAGAATCGATAGTCCTTATTGTGGCTTTGGCTGTTGTATGGGTTTTCATCATCATCTATCTATTAAAAGTACGCTATAAGAAAATAAAAGTATCACAGTAAATTCATACAAAATTCATTCAAGTATAGTGAATATGGGTTATAATAACTTATGTTCGAAAGAACAAAAATGGAGAATTAAAATGAAAAAAGTATTTGCAATCTTAATGTCATTTCTATTGGCATTAACAATGGTAGCATGTAGTTCTGAAACTCCAACTGAGACTACAACTCCAACTCCAACTGATACTACTGAACCTACTGAAACTACAGAAACAGTAGAACCTATCGATGCATCAAAAGTTATCACTTATGATGAATATGTAGCAGCTGAATTAGATACTGAAGTAGTGGTTGAAACATATGTTCAAGCTACTCAATCTTGGTGGGAGGATCAGATCACTATTTACAGCCAAGACAAAGATGGCGGAGCTTACTTCATCTACAATGCAGCTTGCACAGAAGAAGATGCAGCTAAATTAGTTCCTGGTACCAAAATCTTAGAGCAAGGTTACAAATCTGAATGGGCTGGCGAAGTTGAAATTATCGATGGACGCTTTGAAATCCTTGAAGATGATACATATGTCGCTGAAGCTGTAGATGTAACTGAAGAATTAGGTACTGATACATTAATTGAAAAACAAAATCAAAAAGTATCTTTCACTGGTTTAACTGTAGAACCTTCTATCGATGCTGAAGGTAATGAAGTTGCATATTTGTACAACTATGATGGTTCAGGCACAAGAGAAGACAACAATGACCTATACTTCAATGTTTCTTACAATGGTGAAACTTATACATTCGTAGTTGAATCTTATCTATGCAATAATGAATCAGATGTATATAAAGCTGTAGAAGCATTGAATGTCGGTGATGTAATCGATTGTGAAGGTTTCTTATACTGGTATGATGGTGTAAATCCACACATCACATCTGTTACTGTTAAATAATTTAAGTTAACAATATTTAACTTTTCTAAACTCTCTAATTTATTTTAGAGAGTTTTTTATTTAAATAATTGACACGGGGGGGGGGTATTAGTTTTAGAATAATATATGAAATAGGGTATATTCATTATTATTTCTATTTTTAAGCAAAGAGGGAGGAAAATATTTTGAAAAAGAAACTATTATCTTTGGCCCTAGCACTATTCATGGTATTGGCATTCTTGCCTGCAAGTGTAATGGCCGAAGGAAGCGAAAACACAACTTATAAAACTTATAATGTAAGCAGTGTTAGTGAATTTAATGATGCCATAACTGAGGCTCAAGATGGTGATACAATAATCATTAATAGTGATTTAGTTATTTCTAATACTTCAATCACAAAAAGAGTTAATCTTAAGGGCGGCAATGAAGGAGTGGCTATTACTGGAAATATTACATACCAGTTTTCTTCAGATCAAGAAAATAACACATTGAGCATTGAAGGAATTACATTTAACGACTCTGGTGCTAATGCTATAGGTCTTAAGTTTAGTGGCGATAAACCAAACGATGGTTATAATCTAAATATTAATGTTAAAAATTGCATTTTTTCAGGATATTCTT
>CASEQH010000045.1 GCA_949290085.1 uncultured Bacillota bacterium
TAATTGCATTTATATTGCCACCTTTCTATGCTTTACTACTGATTATATTATAGCATATTTTGGTGATATTGAGTATAGTGTATTTGCAATTCATCTCGCCACTTATAGAAGTGGGAGAATTCTTGCTGAATTTTAGTTAAATACTTTCTTTTTGGGAAAGCCAAAAGCACCAGTTGAGATAAGCGGTATGGCAATAGATTCCATCTTTAATTCAATAGCCTTAGATAAGATATTCTCATAGCACTTTTCTAACTCCCTTAGTTCTTTTTTACTACCACTTGAATATCTAGGACCAACCGTATGCATGATATACTTGCAGGTCTATAAATCATATGAATCTGTCAAACAAACTTCACTTGTGGCTAGAGGTGACAAACTAGCACATTTTTCATAAAGCCTAGGTCCAGAGGCCTCATATATCTTAGCATCTGTACCACCTAAGCCTGAATAATATTCGTCGGTAGGATTTACGATACAATCGACCTTTATCTTTGTAATATCGTCTCTAATTATCTCTAATGGCACTACTTAACCCCTTTTTTTAAAGCTTTGATATTAAAAAAGTGAACATTAAGTCCACTTTACAAATTACTTTTCAGATACAAAACCTTGGATATCTAGATTGATATCTGTGCAATCAATGCCTGTCATATCTAAGATATCTTCATGTATCTTGCGTTGTAATTGACTACATACCTTAGCTACATCAATGCCCTGTTTGAGCTTAATAAATAGTGTCAACTTAACATTATCTTCACTAATTTTGCAACTGATGAAGTCACTTTCTTTCTTAGAAGGAAAGATACCTTCAATCTTTGTACTTGCAATCTGTGCTATGTTCTTAAATACATCACTATTCAAAATAACTTGACCCATCTTAGAGTCTAAATTGATATTTAAACTTTCCATTTTATGTACTCCTTGTAATTCTTAAATAATTATATCATCTTTTAATATGTCTTACGCAAGCCTTTAGGATATTTATTCTTGATTTTGCCATTAGAAGCCTTACCATAGGCAAATTGCATATCCTTATAGAATAAGGCATAATAGCCATTTTTGACATCGGCATCTAATTCTAAGCCTTTAACATAAGCATCATATTCTTCCTCACTTAGATGATAGACATTTTTATAACTATCTTTTAAAGCTATTGCTCGATAGAGATGATGAGAAGGTTCAAAGCGATTTTTAATAATATCGCCAAGATATATTGCATATCTTAATACATGGTCCTTTAGATCGATGAGAGCTTGTAAGCTTAAATAATAATGGCCATTTTGCTCATAGAGATAATAATTATCTAAATTTAAATTATCCTTGATAAAATCTTCAACTAGCTTATTAGAAACGGTCTTTTTATATTTGACTTGCCTAGCTTCACCTTCTTCTTCCTTAATCATATAGGCCATAAACTGGCCTTCCATATCATCAAGAAAAGTAAATTTAGCCATGCCTTCATATTCTTTATCAGCTATTTTAAACTTCTTTAGTTTCATATCTCTATGCCTTTTTAAAAAGTCTTGTACCTGCTTTTCGTCCTCTTCATAGGCAAAGGTACAAGTAGAATAGATTAGTTGTCCACCCTTTTTAAGTAAGCGATAAGCATCTTCTAGTATTTCACTTTGTCTTTTAGCACATTGATTAATATTAGCTAGAGAATATTCCTTGATAATCTCAGGATATTTTTTAATCATTCCCTCTCCTGAACATGGGGCATCTAAGATAACTAGGTCAACTGAACCATCTAGATGATGAAAATCACTAGTTTTCTTATTAGTGATGATGACATTGCTAAATCCTGAGCGTTCAAGATTAGAAACTAAGACTTGTGCACGTTTATAGTCTATTTCATTAGCTATAAGTAGTGCATTCTCACTTAGTCGATTTAAGATATTAATCGTCTTTCCACCTGGAGCTGAAGCTAAATCGATAGCTAGGTGGACATCACTAGTATCAGCTATCAAAGCTGGCAGACTAGCACTTAATTCTTGAGGGTAAATCAAACCTAATTCATAGACCTTAGTCTTTCCTATCGATACTTCATCATCGTAATAATAAACCTTAGGATTAATGGTTTTTTGATAGTTAAAATCAATCATTTTCAAGATAACATCACTATTAGCTTTAATGCCATTGATAAAGAAAGATTTCTTTGATTCACTTTTTAGCTTCTCTAAGACTAGGTCGTAGTCATCTTTAAAATATTCTTTTAAACGCTCATAAAATAAAGTTTCCATCAGCTAAATTTTCCCTTATATATTCTCTATCTTTTAATAATTGATTTTTTAATTCATCTAGACTTTTAAAACTCTTTTCTTCTCTAATTAATGACTTAAAGAAAACATATACTTCATGACCATACAAATCTTTCTCAAAATCAATTATATGAACTTCTAGATGCATATTGTTACCCTTATTGACAGTTGGATTAGTACCATAATTAATCATAGCTTCATAATATTTATCATCAACTTTGATATAGCCACCATAGACAGCTGGTCTTGGCAAGACTATCTCATTATCAAATTCTATATTCGCTGTCGGAAAATTAATTCGATGACCATTACCTAAGCCATGGATTACTTTGCCACGAATAAAATAATCATAACCTAACAAATTAGTCGCTAAAGGCATATTGCCATCATTTATAGCTTTTCTAATTCTCGTTGAAGAAATCTTTATTCCTTCATATTTAACTTCATCGATGACTTCAGTATCAAATAAGTCTTTGGCATCTTCTTTTAAAGTACGAATATTACCTTCGCCCTTAAAACCATAAGTAAAATCATAGCCACAAACTAAAGTATTAAGATTTAATTTATTAATCAAACCTTTTAAGAAAAGATGATGTTCGAGATTAGCTAATTCTTTAGAAAAATTAAAGACTATGCAATAGTCGATATCATAGGTCTCTATAATTTTTAAGCGACTATCAAAGTCTTGTATATGTCCTTGACTCTTACCCTCGTTGATAACTTCATAAGGATCGGGATAAAAAGTTATTAAAGCCGTCTTAAAGCCATCTTTTTTTAATTCCTTGGTCATTTTAATGAGAGCTTGATGCCCAATATGAAGACCATCAAAGTAACCTATGCAGGCAATAAGAGGATGGTTGATATAGATATCATCATGAATATCTAAATAGATAGTCTGCATTAAAAAAGCCCCCTTTTAGAATAGTATAGGCCATCTTTATATTCATAGATAGCTAAAACTTCATCATCTTTGACTAGTGCGATAGGCGATTTAGGAGCATCTAGTTTTAATGCCTTACCATTTTTGACATCTTTTTCTACTTTTTCATCGCATTCGATAATAGGATAGCGATATTTTATTAAATCGATGAGGGGATGAAAATGGATATTGCCATTTTCTGCATCTTCTAGGCTATCGCAATCTTCTACCTTAACCTCATCGACCATAGTTCTTCTTAAATCACTAAGCGTAGCTTCAATATTAAACTTAGCTAAGATATCTCTAGCTAAAGTGCGAATGTAAGTGCCACTAGAAACTTTAACTCTAAAGGTCATCTTTTTATCATTGAGATTTAATAATTCTATTTCTGATATTTCTATCTCTCTTAAAGGTATTTCTACTTCTTGGCCGGCTCTTTGATATTCATATAATTTCTTCCCCTTTACCTTAATCGCTGATGTAAGTGGCGGTCTTTGTAAAGACTTGCCCTTAAAAGAATTGAGCAAAGTTATCATCTCTTCTTTACCAGGAACATTATATGAATCTTGAAAAGATACTATCTTCCCATCGATATCTAGAGTATCTGTCGTATATCCAAAATCGACAGTGGCGACATATTCTTTATAAGCGGTAGTCAAAAAACTATTAGCCTTACAAGTCTTGTCAAATAAGATAATCATCACACCTGTGGCATTAGGATCTAAAGTGCCAGTATGACCTATAGTCTTAGTATTTAAGACCTTACGCATCTTGTAACATAAATCAAATGATGTAATTCCTTTTGGTTTATCAATAAAACAAACATTTTGCATATTTTTAATTATAACATAGTAAAATGCGATAAAATGGATATATGTCTGTAAAAAGAGTTTTAGCGAAAGTCAGAAAAGCTGACTTAGAATATGGTTTAATCAACGATGGCGATTACATCGGTGTCGGCTTAAGTGGTGGTAAAGATTCGTCTTTACTCTTATATCTCTTACATCTATATCAGTACTTAGCAGCAGGTAGTCTAGACAAGCACTTTAAGATCATAGGTATTCATATCGACCTCAATTTTGGTGAAGAAAACTTTAGGCCTGTCGCTGATTTCTTTAATAGATATGATATCCCCCTTTATGAAGAAAAAAGCTTAGTAGCTGATATTTTAAAGCGTAATCTCAAAAATGATAAGATACAATGCAGTCTTTGTTCGACACTTAAAAAAGGAGCTGTTATCAAGGCTGGCAAGATGTTAGGCTGTAATAAGATAGCCTTTGGTCATCATGCTGATGATGCCATTGAAACCTTGTTTCTCAATATGATATATGGAGGAAGAATCGCGACCTTTGATCCACAAATGCACCTAGACCGTGAAGATATAACCTTCATTCGTCCTTTTATATTAGCTTTTGAATCAGAAATAAAAAAAGCCAATCGCGAATTAGACATCCCTCGTATTAGAAGTGGTTGTCCAAATGATGGCTTTAGTAAAAGACAAGAAATAAAAGATTTACTTCATAGCATCTATCATACATATCCTCAAGCGAAAGAAAATTTCCTCTTGGCTTTGCATAATACTGATAAAGTAAATCTCTTCAAGAAATAATTAACCTAGCATTACTGCTCTTAAGACATATAAGGCATAGATAGTCACAAAAATAAAGCCTTGATATCTAACCATCTTATATCTCTTTTTGATAAAAGGAATAATCAAGAATATTGCACACATCACTATCAATAAGATCAAGTCAAAGTTATATGATACAGCGTAATTGATAGGACTGATAATCGAAGAGATACCTAATATCAAGATAATATTAAAGATATTAGAACCGATGATATTACCGATAGCTATATCGACAACGCCTTTTCTTGTAGCAGTAATAGAAGTGACTAGTTCTGGCAAAGAAGTAGCGACAGAGACTAGTGTAACACTGATAAGTTTTTCTGAAATACCGATGGCTGTAGCTAAAGTGGTTGTATTGTCAACGACAAAGTCACCACCAAATTTCAAAGCGATAATACCGATAATAATATAGATCAACGCCTTAGATACGCTCATCTCTACTTCACTTTCCTCTTCGCTCGTATCAGTCTTTTTAGCCATATAGATATTGTAGGCAAGATAAAGAATACAAATGATGATGAGGATGATACCTTCGGTTCTAGAAATGATATGAGTATTATCATTATTAGCCATGAATAGTAATATCACCGTCACTATCAGCATGAAGGGATTTTCAATTTTAGCTGTCGACTTCTTAAAAGGCAAGTCATTGATAATGGCACAAATGCCAAGTATCAATAAGAGATTAGCGATATTACTGCCTACGACATTACCGATTGAAAGGTCAGAAAAGCCCTCAAGGGCAGCTGAAGCTGAAACCATCAATTCTGGCATTGAAGTACCGATGGCGACAACCGTTAAACCAACAATAATCTTAGGAATGCCAAATTTAGCAGCTACTGCACTGGCACCATCAACTAGGAGATCTGCTCCTTTAATCAAAAGGATGAACCCGATAATGATACCTATAATATTTATTAATATATCCATTTTAATTTATGCTTCCATACATCTTATAATAATCATCAAGCCTTTGAATCATCTCTTGACTTAGTTTACCCTTAGCTTCAAGATATTCTCTAACTTCTTTCATCGATACGATACAAGCCGTATCAAAACCATAAGTGTCCTTAATCTCTTCTAGGGCACTTTTTTCACCCTTTCCCTTTTCATTGCGATTTAAAGATACCATCAAGCCAACTATCTTGACATTAGCGGCATTTAAAACCTTGGGAACCGTTTCTTCCATCGACTTACCTGAAGTTGTAACATCTTCTATCATAATTACTCTTTCACCATCTTTTAAGGCATGCCCAAGTAAGCCACCCTTATCAGCTCCATGGTCCTTTATCTCTTTGCGGTCACTGGTATATTTAACTTTTTTATTATAGAGCTTATTAAAGGCTATACAAGTAGCTACAGCGATAGGTATGCCCTTATAGGCTGGACCAAATAAGACTTCAAAGTCTAGGCCATACTTTTCTTTGATAGCCATAGCATAAAATTCGCCAAGCTTTTCTAATTGAAAACCATCTTCATAAGCACCAGCATTCATGAAAAATGGACTTTTACGACCTGATTTAAGTGTGAAGTCGCCAAACTTTAATACTTCACATTCCAGCATGAATTCAATAAAATCTTGTTTATACTTTTCCATTATCTCAACATCTCTTCTATTTCATCATAGGTCTTTTTAGGGTCAGCACTTCTAGTGATAGAACGACCGACAACAATATAATCAGAACCCATCTCTTTAGCATAAATAGGTGTAGCTATACGTTTTTGGTCATCAGCGCTATCATCTCTTAGACGAATGCCTGGTGTGACAGTGATAAAGTCTTCACCACAGATTTCATGTATCTTTTGAACTTCATGAACTGAACAAACAACACCATCAAGACCAGCTTTCTTAGCATTTAAGGCATAGTGTAAAACACAATCTAATACTTCACCTTCAATCAATAACTCTTCATTCATAATCTCTTTGGTAGTAGAAGTAAGTTGAGTTACACCTATACAAAGGGGGATATTACCATCGATAGCACCTTCGCGTAGACCTTCCATCGCTGCCTTCATCATATTGATACCACCTGCACAGTGCAAATTGATAATATCAACTCCTAAAGCAGCTAAATTCTTCATACCACCCTTAACGGTATTAGGAATATCATGCAGTTTTAAGTCAAGGAAAATCTTATGACCCATCTTCTTGATATCTTTGATGATATCTAAGCCACAGGCATAAGTTAGTTCCATACCTATCTTGACATAGATAGGCTGGTGAAATTTAGAGATAAAAGTCAACGTTTCTTCACGTGAAGAAAAGTCTAAAGCGACTATTGTCTGTGTCATTAATCTATGCTCCTTCTAATCGCATCCTTCAGCGATTTATAACCATATTTGCTCAATGTATCTGGCAAGTCTTCAATAATCTCTTTGCATACTAAAGGATTAGAGAAATTAGCTGCACCCACTTCTACTGCACTAGCTCCGGCATTTAAAAATTCTAATACATCTTCACTACTAGAAATACCACCGACACCAATGATAGGAAGTTTTGTAGCCTTAGCAACCTGATAGACCATTCTGATGGCCACTGGTTTGATACAAGGGCCAGATAATCCACCAGTAATATTGCCAAGTAGAGGTTTACCACTTCTTAAATCTATCTTCATACCTAGTAAGGTATTAATAAGCACTAAACCATCAGCTCTTGCTTTTTCGACAGCTAAAGCGATAGAGACGATATCTGTCACATTTGGCGATAATTTTACATATACTGGTTTTTTACTGACTTCCTTAGCCTTCTTACTTATATTATATGCTAATTCAGGACTAGTACCCAAACCTATACCGCCATGTTTGACATTTGGGCAAGAGATATTTAATTCGAATGCTTTGACGACATCTTCATCATTTAAAGCCTTGATTACATCTAAATACTCTTCTTCGCTTGTCCCAGCGACATTGGCAATGATTTCCGTATCATATTGAGCTAAGAATGGTAGTTCATTTTCGATGATATGCTTAACACCCTTATTCTGTAAGCCAATAGAATTGAGCATACCCATGGGTGTCTCAGCTATTCTAATACCTTTATTGCCATAACGCTCTAGAAGAGTAGCGGATTTAATTGCAATACCTCCTAGAATAGAGAGATCATAAAACTCGGCATATTCTCTACCAAAACCAAAACATCCACTAGCGGGAATAATAGGATTTTTTAAATGTAATCCTGGTAAATCAACACTTAAATCTATCATAGTATAATCTCTCCTATTGCAAATACCGGGCCATCTTTACATACGCGATATGCTTTATGGTCACTTCCTTCAACTACACAACCCATGCAGGCACCCACACCACAAGCCATGCGTTGTTCAAGTGATAAATAACCTCTTTTATACTTATTGCTCAATCCTTTCAACATACCCATAGGTCCACAAGCCATGATGAAATCATTATTGATACCTAGGTCTTCAATAGTTTTGATGACATTGCCATGATAGCCATAAGTTCCATCATCTGTAGTGATGATAGTCTTGATGTTTAAGGCTTTAAATTCTTCTTCTAAGATGACTTGTTCACGATTTAAAAAACCTAGTACTACAGTGACATCTTTACCCATCTTTTGATATTGCTTAGACAGTTCATAGAGTGGTGGTACGCCGATACCACCACCAATAATTAATGTTGAACTATCGTCAAAATCCATAGGAAAGCCATTGCCTAAAGGTCCTAAAATGGAAATTTCATCTCTCATCCTAGACATAGCTTTAGTCCCCTCACCCACAATCTTATAGATGAGAGTTATTTCATCATTATCAATTGAAGCTATCGAGATAGGTCGACGAAGAAAGAAATTAGGAACTTCTACTTCCACAAATTGACCAGCCTTAGCCTTCAAAGCTATTTCAGTTTTGATGCGCATGGCATAGATGTCTTTGGCTAGTTCTTGATTGCTTATAATCTTAGCCTTTTCTAGCATCTATTCTTCTCCAAATCATTCATTGAAATCATTGAGAAACTTAATGACTCAAGTATGCTCACAAGGGCACTAGCTGTATCTAAGCTAGTCATACAAGAAATATTATTTTCAGCTGAGACACGGCGGATCAAGAAACCATCAAGATGGGTCTTTTCTTTACTGGACATAGTATTGATGACAAAGTTAACTCTTCCTTCACGGATGATGTCGATGACATTATCTTTTTCACCTTGGTCAATCTTATTGGCTAGATGGACATGTAGACCATTTTTCTCAAATACTTCTGCTGTGCCATCAGTCGCATAGATGCCATAGCCGATATTTGCTAGACGCTTAGCGATTTCTAAAGCTTCTTGTTTATCGCTACCAGCGATAGTCATTAGGACATTACCATGAGTTGAAATAGATACGCCCGATGCAACTAAAGCCTTATATAAAGCTTTCTCTAAGCTTACATCACTTCCTAGAGCCTCACCAGTTGATTTCATTTCAGGTCCTAAGACTGTATCGACTGAACGCAACTTCGCAAAAGAGAAGACCGGTGCTTTGACATAAACTCTATCATGAGCTTCAGGATGATAACCGCATTCATAGCCTTGTTCCTTTAAGCTATGTCCAAGGATGGCCTTGGTAGCGACATTAGACATCTGAACACCAGTAATCTTAGATAAGAATGGTACTGTACGGCTAGAGCGTGGATTTACTTCTAAGACATAAACGGTTTCATTTTTGTCGACGATGAATTGAATATTGTATAGACCGATAAACTTAAATCCCTTACCGATTCTAATTGAATAGTCGATGATAGTATCTTTAACCTTCTTAGAGATAGTTTGAGTAGGATATACCGAAATGGAGTCACCTGAATGGACGCCAGCTCTTTCAATATGTTCCATGACACCAGGGATGTAGACATCTTCACCATCACATATTGCATCGATTTCTAATTCCTTACCTACGATATACTTATCAACTAAGATTGGGGCATCATGCGAGATTTCCTTGACGGCATTTTGCATATAGTGGCTTAGCTCATGGTCATTTTGCACAATTTCCATCGCTCTACCGCCTAAGACATATGATGGTCTTACAAGTACTGGATAGCCAATCTTGTTAGCGATGACTAAAGCTTCTTCAACCGTCGTAGCTGTCTCACCTTCTGGCTGACGAATTTCGAGCTTTTTAAGCATATTTTCAAACTCGTGTCTATCTTCAGCCAAGTCGATAGATTCTAGACTTGTACCCAAGATATTAACTCCGCGTTCTACTAAAGATTCAGCTAAGTTAATAGCGGTCTGTCCACCGAATTGAACGATGACACCCATTGGTTTTTCTAAGTCTATGACATGCATGACATCTTCGCTAGTGAGTGGTTCAAAATATAATTTGTCACTGATGGCAAAGTCTGTCGATACTGTTTCAGGATTATTGTTGATGATGATGGCCTCATAGCCTAGACTTCTAATCGTATCAACGCAATGCACTGTGGCATAGTCAAATTCGACACCTTGACCAATACGGATAGGGCCAGAACCTAAGACGATGATCTTCTTATTGTCGCTTGGTATAGACTCATTTTCTGTCTCATATGTCGAATAGAAGTAAGGAGTTACACTCTTATATTCACCAGCACAAGTATCAACCATCTTATAGACTGGAATGATATGATTATCTTTTCTTAAAGCGTAGACATCATCTTCTTTAACTTCCCATAAAGAAGCGATAAAGGCATCAGAGAAACCACGTTTTTTAAGTTCCTTTAAAGTTTCGACATCCATCTTTTTAGTCTTTGCCAAAAGCTCTAAATCGATGATGTCTTTGATGTGTTCAAGAAAAAACATATCCATCTTAGTAACTTTATTTATAGTCTTGATGCTTAAACCTTTACGCAACCATTCAGCTATCGCAAAGACTCTTCTATCATCGCATTCTTTAATAAGGGATAGTAGAGCTTCCTCATCATATTCATGTAGTTCTTTAGAATATAGATGATTTACTTTCATTTCTAATGAGCGCACAGCTTTTAGAAGCGATTCTTCAAATGTACGACCGATAGACATAACTTCACCTGTCGCCTTCATTTGGGTTCCTAGACGTCTATCACCACTAGAGAATTTATCAAATGGGAAGCGTGGAAACTTAGTTACAACATAGTCAACTGTCGGTTCAAAACATGCATAAGTTGTCTTAGTAACTGGATTTTTAATCTCATCTAAAGTCATGCCAACAGCTAATTTAGCTGATATCTTCGCGATAGGATAACCAGTTGCCTTACTAGCTAGGGCACTAGAACGAGATACACGAGGATTTACTTCGATGACATAATATTTAAAGCTCTTAGGGTCGAGTGCTAATTGCACATTACAGCCACCACAAATCTTTAAAGCGCGAATAATCTTTAATGAAGCCTTCTTTAACATGTCAGCTTCATAAGCGGTTAAAGTCTGCACAGGAGCTACGACGATACTATCACCTGTATGGATGCCGACAGGGTCAACATTTTCCATATTACATACGACGATGGCATTATCATTATTATCACGAATTACTTCATATTCGATTTCTTTAAAGCCAGCGATGCTCTGTTCAATCAGACATTGATGAACCGGTGAAATCTTTAGACCTGCTTCACATATCGTCTTTAATTGTTCCTCATTATCAGCGAAACCTCCGCCAGTACCACCTAAAGTATAAGCTGGTCTTACAACGACTGGATAGCCTAAAGTCTTACAGTATTCTACTGCCTCTTCAACTGTATGAACGATAGTGCTATTAGGAATAGGCTCACCTATCTCTTGCATCAAAGAACGGAATAATTCACGGTCTTCAGCCTTATTGATAGCACGTAAATCAGTGCCTAGGATTTCAACGCCATACTCATCAAGAATTCCATCTTCAGATAATGCGACAACAAGATTTAAACCAGTTTGGCCACCAAGTGAACCTAAGATTGCATCTGGTCTTTCTTTATAGATAATTCTCTTAGTAAAATCTAGATTGATAGGTTCGATATAAACTTTATCAGCAACTGCATTATCAGTCATGATAGTAGCTGGGTTAGAGTTAATCAAGATAACTTCATAACCCTCTTCCTTTAATGATTGACAAGCCTGGGTACCAGCATAGTCAAACTCAGCAGCTTGACCGATGATAATAGGTCCTGAACCAATAACTAAAATCTTCTTAATATCTTCTCTTTTAGGCATCTGGATTCTCCTTTTCCATCATTTTATTAAATTCATCAAAAATGCTATCTTCTGGATAGAACTGTACAGAAAATGCTTGGTAACGATTATGAACTAATCCTTCAACTGTACCATCATTTAAAGCGATGTGACTGATAGTCAATTCTGTTTCATCAATAGATTCTTTATCAACCACATAATTATGATTTTGATTGGCGATGACTACCTTATTGTCTTTGAGTGATAACACAGGATTGCTACCATGATGACCAACCTTCATTTTAGTAACTTTAGCACCACTTGCCAAAGCTAAGAGTTCATGTCCTAGACCAACACCCATGATGACTGTATCAGGTAATAATTCTTTAATCGTTTCAATTGATCCCTTTAAGTCATTAGGATTGCTAGGACCATTAGACAAGAAAACTCCATCAGGCGAGAAACTTCTAACTGTCTTAGCATCGACATCATAAGGTAAGACGATGATATCAAAACCTTGAACTGTCAATTCTTTAAGAATATTTAATTTAATACCAAAGTCGATAATGGCAACTCTCTTACCACTACCAGGAATAGAGAATGTCTTTAAAGATGATACTTCACCGACAAGATTTTTAATCTCATAATCTTTAAGTCTTTTTACCACTTCTTCAATATCATCGCCCTCATTAGCGAATGTCGCTTTCAATGAGCCGTTATCTCTAAGTTTAATCGTCAAAGCTCTTGTATCGATATCGGCAATACCGGCAATATTTTCGCGAAGCAAGAAATCATTTAAGCTTTCTTGATAGCGCCAATTGCTTGGGTGTTTACACTCATCTTTAATCACGATACCGTAAACAGATGGGTTGATGCTTTCGTAATCATCACGATTGATGCCACAATTGCCGATAAGTGGATAGGTCATGACGACAATCTGACCAGCTGAGCTCAAATCGGTGAATACTTCTTGATAACCACTGACTGATGTATTAAATACCAATTCACCAATCTTGTAGTTGTCGCTGCCAATTGCAATACCTTCATACGTACTGCCATCTTCTAATACAAGTAATCTTTTCATATTTATCCTTTCCATACTGTTTTACCATTAACCATGGTCTCTATAACTTTGCCATAAACCCTTCTTTTATCAAAAGGAGTATTATGGCCCATTGATACAAATTCATCTTTATTAATTTCAAATTCATGGTCTAAATCTACCAGAATTAAATCGGCATCTAAGCCTATAGCTATCTCACCTTTATTTTTAAAATTAAAGCGTCTAGCTGGCTTATAAGACATATACTTCACTAAATCATTTAGTGTCCATCTATTCTTCTTCACAAATTCTGTATACAACATGGCGAAGCTAGTCTCTAAGGATACGATACCAAAAGGAGCTTCTGCCATAGATTTAGCTTTATCACTTTCACTATGTGGCGCATGGTCACTAGCGATAAAGTCAATGACACCTGACTGTAAACCTTCGATGAGCGCTAGCCTATCTTCATGACTGCGCAGTGGCGGATTCATCTTATAGTTAGTACCACTTACATCTTTATCTTCTAGTAATAAATGATGAGTTGTCACTTCGCCACTGACATCATAGCCATTAAGTTTTGCCTCTTTTAAAAGTTCTACACTCTCTTTAGCTGACATATGACAAATATGATAGCGATTCTTCTTATTTAATAGACCTAAATCTCTTCTTATCGCTTCGTATTCACAACGGCTATCAATGCCGATCAAGCCCTTTTGTTTTGAATACTTTCCTTCGTGCATAGAAGCACCTTTAGGCCGATAATGCATATCTTCGGTATGAGCTACTATCATCACATCTTCTTTAAGTGCCTCGTAAAAGATCTCTTTCATCAATTTGTCATCTTGTACGCCAACTCCATCATCAGAGAATATCTTGATGCCAAGCTCTTTAATCTTCTTAAAATCAACCATCTCTAGGCCCTTTTCTTCGACAGTCATCGTCGCATAGGGATAGACATGACAAAGAGCATTTTTTTCAATCAATTCTAAGTATTCTTTAATCGTCTTTTCATCATCTGGATAGGGGATAACATTAGGCATGGCACAGATAGTAGTAAAGCCACCCTTAATCGCCGCCATAGTCCCTGTTTTAATCGTTTCTTTATAGCTAAAGCCAGGCTCGCGCAAATGAACATGGACATCGATGAGACCTGGTAAGACATATAAGTTAGTGGCATCAATCACTTCAGCATTTTTCTCTTCGATATTATCTTTGATAGTAACTATCTTTTCATCGATTAGAATATCCGCTTTGACTATCTCATCTTTTAAGACGACATGACCATTTTTAATTAAGCGCATTCTTCCTCCTTGAAAGGCTTATAGCCAAAGGCTCTTTTGATGATGGCCTTTCTAACTAGTACACCATTACTCATCTGTTTAAAGATGCGTGATTTTTGAGCTTCTACTAAGCTATCATCTATCTCTATACCTCTATTGACAGGTGCCGGATGCATGATGATGGCTTCTTCTTTCATCATCGCATATCTTTTTAGATTGAGCCCATATCTATTTAGATATTCTTCATTGCTTATATTCACCAATGAAGCTCCTCTTTCCTTTTGAATTCTAAGCATCATTACGACATCGACTTCACTTATCATCTCATCTAAGTCGACATATTTATATTCTTCACGCCTCCACTCCTCAGGCCCTGCAAAATAGACAAGAGCTCCTAATTTCTCTAGAGCTATCTTATTAGAAGTAGCTACACGCGAGTGGGCTATATCACCGACGATGAGGACTTTTAATCCTTCAAAGTGATGAAATTCTTGATAGATGGTAAGTAAGTCTAGAAGACATTGTGAAGGATGATTACCCTTGCCATCACCTGCATTGATAATAGGAATACTGATATTCTCTAATTCCTTATAATATTCATCTTGTGGATGGCGTATGACTAAGGCATCATAGCCTATCGCTTCAAATGTCTTGACCGTATCATATAAGGTTTCACCCTTTGTCACACTAGAACTGTCAGGATTGAAGTCACTGACCTTACATCCTAGTTGCATCTCTGCACTGCAAAAGGAGAAATGCGTTCTAGTGGAAGGTTCAAAAAAAAGATTGGCAATTAGTGCCTTTGAATTAGGCAACTGCCAATCTGAATGAGAAATATTAAAACGTTGAGCATCTTCAAGGATAGCTAGTATCTCTTCCCTTGATAAGTCGTCCATGGATAATAGTGAATACTTATTCATATGATCCCCTTTCGTTATATCTGTATTATCTTATCATATTTTTATCAAATTACAATAGATAATTTTATGAGTTTCTTTAATCAAAAAAGACTACTTAAATCATTATTATGTTACTTAAATAACAGATAAATTTCCTTTATAAGAGTTATATTGTATTCTCTTATAATTTCCGATTTTAAATCTTTTTTTAATTGATTAGTTGGAATTATCTTATAGCATATGATTTTGTGTCTTAATTATCTTTTAATCTCTAGCTTCAATTAATTCAAAATTCGTCATTTCATATTTGCTGACGTTTTGCGCATATCTAACAAGATTTTCTTTCACATATTCTCCATGTAAAGAAACTACACTATTATATATATGCAAAGAAGAAGCAGAATTTGATTTATTCATCTACAGTCCTTTCTAACTAAGTAACTTACTCAATAATTTAAAAATACATATTCATTCAAAGAAAAGGCTCTATATTATCTATTTGTATAAATTTTAATTATTTTAAAGCAAAACACTATTTTATATGATAAAAGTCTTGACAAATCTCTTCTATATCTCAATAATATAGACATTAAATAAAGTCATATAGAGGTAGCGGTGTAGATTAGTATACTTCTAAGTGGGCACACGATGAGGAAGTAGAAAGGCAACCACCGCCGAATGAAGGTAATAGGCATATTATTTTCATGGGGTTATAGGAAATACCTATAACACTCCTACTTGATCGTAGAGGTGCTATAACGGATAGAATTAGAAATCATACGTTGTAGCGTATGATTTTATTTTATCTATAGCATAGGAGGTAAACATGAAAAAGATTGCTATTGCGTTAATTACACTATTATGTCTGACTGCTTGTGGTTCAAATGGTAATGAAAATACTATTGTTGAAACAGAAGACACAAGCGATACTTTTGTCGTAGGTATGGAATGTGCCTATGCCCCTTTTAATTATCAAGTTTCCGAACCAACTGAGACTAGTGTAGCTATTGACGGTGGATATTGTGATGGTTATGATGTCATGATAGCTAGAAGTATTGCTGAATCTTTAGGTAAAGAATTAGTAATCAAGAAGATTTCTTGGAATGGTTTAACACCAGCCTTACAAACTGGTGAAATTGATGCCATCATCGCTGGTATGACAGCCAACGAAGATAGAGAAGAAGGTATCGACTTCACTGATCCATATTATGATTCTCATGGCATGATTATGATTGTAAGAGCTGATTCTGAAGAAGCTAACTATACTGATATCCAACAATTCTCTGGCAAGAATATCGTCGGCCAATTGGGAACTAACTATGATGATGTCATCGACCAAATCGAAGGTGTTAATCATGTAACTCCTAAGCAGACTTATCCAGAAATGATCTTAGCTTTACAATATGGCGATGTTGATGGCATCACTGCAGAAATGGCAGTAGCTACAGGTGTAGTTAGTGCCAATAGCGATTTAGCTATCGTCGAATTTGAAGAAGGAAAAGGCTTTGAATGCGATACAACTGTATCTATCGGTTTAGAAGAAGGAAGCCGCGGCAGTGAATTCTACAACAGTGTTCAAGAAGCACTAAGTTCTATAAGTGAAGAGACTAGAGCTGAATGGATGGCTTTAGCTGTCAACAATCAACCAGCTGCTAACTAATTATGAGTATAGATTTTAATCGTTTAATAGATATCTTAATTACCAACTGGCCAATGTTTTTGCACGGTATATACATGACCGTCATCTTTGCCCTAGTCGGTACAGTATTCGGTTTTATCATCGGTTTAATTGTCGGTGGACTTAGAACTATCGAGATTAATGATAATGATTCTGTCATCAGCAAAATCTTAAAGAAGGTTTTAAATCTTTTAATCAGATTCTATATTTGGGTATTTAGAGGTACCCCAATGATGATACAAGCCATCTTCTTATACTACTTGTTGCGCAATGCTATCCATTGGACAGCCCAAGAAGCAGGACTTGTCATCATATCAGTAAATACTGGTGCCTACATGGCCGAAATTATCCGTTCAGGTATTCAATCAATAGATAAGGGGCAAATGGAAGCCGCTAAGAGCATTGGTATGAATCATTTTAAAGCTATGTTTTATATCATCATACCGCAAGCCATTCAAAATAGCTTCCCTTCTATCGGTAACCAATTGATAGTCAATATCAAGGATAGCTCTATGCTCAATGTCTTGCAGGTAACGGAATTATACTTCCAAACTATGTCTATCGCTGGAAGCAATATGCGTTTTATTGAAACCTATTTGATTTCAGCTGTTCTCTATCTAATACTCACATCTGTCGCTTCTTTCATACTCAATAAAATTGAAAAGCGTTGGAGTGATGACAACTCACATATCGATTTTTGTAGTTAGGAGAAGGCATGGACACTTTATTAGAAGTTAAAAATTTAAAAAAGAACTTTGGTCAATTAGAAGTTCTTCAAGATATCAATTTCACCTTAAATCCCAAGGAAGTTTTAACCATCATCGGTTCATCGGGCAGTGGTAAATCTACCCTATTAAGATCAATTAACTTATTAGAAGTACCCAGCAGTGGTCAAATTCTATTCCACGGTAAGAATATTCTCGATAAAGATTTTGATATCAATAAATACCGTTTAAAGGTCGGTATGGTCTTTCAAAACTTCAACCTCTTCAATAATTTAAATGTCTTAGACAACTGCGCTATAGGTCAGACTAAGGTTTTAAATATCAAAAAACAAGAAGCGAATGAAAAAGCTATATATTACTTAAAGAAAGTAGGTATGGACCAATTTAAAGATGCCAAGGTTAAGACCTTATCTGGAGGCCAGAAACAACGTGTGGCCATCGCTAGAACTTTGTGCATGGGACCAGAAATTATTCTCTTTGATGAACCTACTAGCGCTCTAGATCCTGAGATGGTTGGCGATGTCTTAGAAGTTATGAAGCTTTTGGCTAAAGAAGGTATGACTATGATAGTTGTAACTCATGAGATGGCCTTCGCCAAAGATGTCTCTGACCGTATCATCTTCATGGACCAAGGCATTATAGCAGAACAAGGAAGTGCTAACGATATCTTCACTAATCCACAAAATCAGCGAACTAAACAGTTTTTATCAAGATATCTACAAAGTCTTGTATAATATCATTGATGCTAAAAAGATTTTATTTAGAAATAACTAACGCTTGTAATTTGGACTGTCCTTTTTGTACTAATCCTAAACATAGGGAATTTATCTCTTTAAATAATTTCAAGATAGCTATTAGTCAAATCAAAAAATACAATTCTTATATCTATCTACACATATTGGGTGAACCTCTGCTTCACCCATTTTTTAATGAGATACTCGACATCTTGGATGAGGAAGATATGAAATTGCAACTAGTGACCAATGGTACCTTACTTAAGAAATACGATTTGGATAAACATCCTTCCTTGCGTAAACTTTCAATATCTCTACACAGCCAATATAAAGATGATGAGCAATACTTTAAGACTATTGATGAACTTTTAACTAAGGAACATTCATATATCTTAGATTTACGCTTTTATAATCTAGCTACTCTCACAAAGCCTGCCTTAAATTATTTAAACGATTTAAAAAGCCGCTATGATTTCAAACCTTCTAAAGTACCAAATCAATATAAGATTAAAGATAAAGTTTATGTCACTACTAATCCCTTTTTTAAATGGCCTAATATTGATGATAAAATTCATAATACTAAAGGAACATGTCTTGGAGCTAAGACGATGTTAGCAATACTTGTAAATGGTGATGTCACCCTTTGTTGCCTTGACACTAAGGGCATAAATAAACTCGGCAACATCTATCTTGATGGTCTAGATAATATCATCAATTCTAAAGAATATAAAAAGGTCGTCACCGACCTCAACAATAACCAATTAACTATGCCTCTTTGTCAAAGATGCAGCTATCACGACCGCTTTGATACAAATATCTGATGTAAGAGAATAGTTGATTTAATCTCCCAAGATAAGCTTTCATCCTGCCTATGGTAGATATAGATACTATGGGCATTTTTAATATCGATATCCTTACAAGAGACAAAGATGCTATAAGGACTTTTAAAACTAACTTCTTTTAACTTATCTCCCTCATGATCTTTTAAGACATAAAGATTTTGTCTATCATAACTCTTTAGATATTCATCTATTGATGAAAAGTTAGCGATATTACAATGGAAGATAGCTCCCATACTAGCCCTAACAGTTCTGGGCGAAAAGATATCAACATCATTAATGATAAGAATGATATCATGACTATCAAAAGATATAGCTGAACGCAAGGTAGTACCTAAGATGCCCTCATCTTGATAATTCATTAAGACGATGTGTTCTCTAGAAGCTAGCTCTTTTTCAAATTTCTCAAAGACACCGATACAATAACAGTTTTCTTTAATTGATAAACTACTTATGAGCTTATCATCTTCGATTATTTCTACGCCATGATCATTAGCTAATTTATTCAGCAAATCTAAATGCTCATTGTGATGAACTTTTTTAGAAAGATATATCTTTACTACCTTATTACCTATTCCTTTAAGGGCTTCTATAGTTAAAGACATGCCTAGAGTATAACTATATTTTGAACTTGTACTATAATTTTTCAATTCATTAAGCATAATATACTTATAATATTTAATTGTCTTTATTGCAATAGAAAAGGCACGAAATTATCGTGCCTTTGTATCTTCCTTGATGACATAATTATCATTTTCGACATCGACAAGGATATCGTGAACATCAGGATTTTGTAGGATATATCTAGCTAGTATTGATTCTATAGCCTTTTGAATATGACGTTTCATCGGTCTAGCACCAAAGTCGCGATCGAATCCCATCAATACTATCTTATTGATAGCTTCCTTACTAAATGATAAATTGATATCATTTTCTTTGACTCGCTTTTGTAACTGTCTGATGAACTTACCAGCGATATCTCTAATAACATTTTCATCTAATGGATTAAATATGACTATCTCATCGATACGATTGATGAATTCTGGTTTAAATGTTTGTTTAATGATAGCTTCATATTCTTTTTCTTTCTTTTGTTTATCTTCTTCAAAGGCATATTCACTACCAAGGTTAGAAGTCATGATGACGATAGTGTTCTTGAAGTCGACAGTGACTCCCTTGGAATCGGTGATACGACCATCATCTAGTATCTGTAATAAGATATTAAAGACATCGGGATGGGCTTTTTCTATCTCATCTAATAAGACGATAGAATATGGCTTTCTTCTGACTGCCTCAGTGAGTTGTCCACCCTCCTCATATCCGACATATCCTGGAGGAGCGCCAATAAGCCTAGACACTGAATGTTTCTCCATATATTCAGACATATCGATACGGACAATCTTTGATTCGTCATCGAATAATTGTTCAGCCAAAGCCTTGGCGACTTCTGTCTTTCCGACACCAGTAGGACCTAAAAATAAGAATGAACCTATAGGTCTATTGATATCAGATATTTGGGCTTTATTTCGAAGTATCGCATCGGTCACCAGATTTAAAGCCTCAGCTTGACCCATGACACGCTCAGCTAGAATACTTTCTAGTTTTAAAAGCTTTTCTCTTTCTGTCGACATAAGCTTATTCACTTCGATATGTGTCCACTTCGACACTACCTTAGCGATGGATTCTTCATCGACAACTTCTTGTATCATCTTTTCATGTTCAAGCACTTGCAAAGCTTCTAGCTTCTTATTTAAGTTAGGAATAGTTTCATATTGTAACTTAGCTGCCTCTTCATATCTAGCCTCATTTTGAGCAGAGACGAAATCTAATTTAGCCTTCTCTAATTCTTCCTTAATTTTCTTAGAATCTTCTAGTTGTTTCTTTTCACTTGACCACTTATTGTACATCTCATCTTTTTGGCTCTTGAGTTCATTTAATTCTTTGCGTAATTCTTCTAGACGACCCTTAGACTTTTCATCGGTTTCTTTTTTTAAAGACACTTCTTCAATTTCTAATTGTCTAATCTTTCTGATGAGTTCATCGAGTTCACTAGGCATAGAATCCATTTCAACCCTAATAGATGCACAGGCTTCATCAATTAAGTCGATTGCCTTGTCAGGTAAGAAACGATCAGTAATATATCTATCTGATAGAGTAGCAGCGGCGATGATGGCCTCATCTTTAATCTTGACGCCATGATGTGATTCAAAGCGATCTTTTAAGCCTCTCAAGATAGAAACAGTCTCTTCGACACTAGGCTCGTCAACGACAATCTTTTGAAATCTTCGCTCTAAGGCTGCATCTTTTTCAATATATTGACGATATTCATCAAAGGTTGTTGAACCTATACACTTTAATTCACCTCTTGCCAACATAGGTTTTAATAGATTAGCTGCATCCATAGCTCCATCTGTCTTGCCGGCACCGACTAGATTATGGATTTCATCGATGAAGAGGATTACGCCACCATTTTTATCTTTGACAGCCTTTAAGACTGATTTAAGTCGCTCTTCAAACTCGCCACGGTACTTAGCTCCTGCGATCAAAGAACCCATATCTAGTTCAATTAACTCTTTATCCTTTAAGCCAAATGGTACATCGCCATTCATAATGCGCCATGCCAAGCCTTCGACAATAGCTGTCTTACCAACGCCTGGTTCGCCAATTAAGACTGGATTATTTTTAGTCTTTCTTGACAATATCTCTATCACTCTTCTAATTTCTTCATCACGTCCAATGACAGGGTCGATTTTACCATTTTTGACGTCATCGACTAGATTTCGACCATATTTTTCTAGAGGATTGAGATTGTTTTCGCTATTTTGATCTTTAATCATCGTATCACCTCGCATTTCTTCTTCTTTTTTCAGTAAGCTTTCTTTATCAAGCTTAATATGTTTTCTGAGATTCTCCGCTAGTGTGCTATTTTGAAAAAGCAAGACAATAAAGAAGACAAAGGCTCCTAAATAGCTATCTCCTCTTTGATTTTTTATCTTATCAGCATCACTAAAAGCGGTATAAACTTCATTTGATAGTCTAGGATTATCAATATTATCTACGACAGGAAGACGTTTTAAAGCACTATCTACTTCACTTTCCATCGCTTTTAAGTCACCACCAGAAGAACTTATAAAGCTTATGATATCTTCATCTTCGAAAAAGGAATGAAATAGATGAGCACTGCTCAATTCACTATTTTTTCTATCCTTGCATAGCATAATTGACTTCATCAGGATATTTTGGAGTTTTTCTGTTAAATGCTCATAGTCCATAAATTACCTCCTTTAGCACTTTAATCATTTAAGTGCTAATAATACTTGTTTTTTAAGTAAGGATTACTCCTTACTTAAATTGACGTTTAAACTTCTCAAATACAGATTCTTTCTTACTATTTCTGTTTGAGAGTTGGTTATATAAATCTCTTTCTTCTTTTGAAAGTTTCTTAGGTATAGTCACTTCTATTTCGACATATTCATCACCCATAGTCGAAGACCTTAAATCTTTGACACCATAACCTTTGATACGCAATTGTTGATTTGGTTGGGTGCCAGCTGGGATAGTCAATTCGACATCACCATGGACCGTAGGCACATCAATCGTACAGCCTAAAGTAGCATCGACGGCTGAGATAGGAACTTTGATATGAATATTGTTTCCTTCTCTGACAAAATATTGGTGAGGACGAACATTGATTTCGATATATAAGTCACCATTAGGCCCGCCATTGCTACCTCTTTCACCCATGCCAGCCACTCTTATCTGTTGACCAGAAGAGATGCCGGCAGGAATAGAGATTTCCACTTCCTCATTTTTATGATTATAGCCAAGACCATTACACTTATCACACTTATGACGAATACGTTTACCTGTGCCATGACAATCTGGGCATTCTACAACTTGTTGCATAATGCCAAAGGCTGTTCTTGTCTGATGGGTTACATGACCTGTACCACCACAGGTAGGGCAAGTTTCAATATCACTTTTAGACTTAGCACCAGTGCCATCGCATGCTTCACATTTCTTATCAACTTCCACATGAATGACCTTATCGACACCATGGATAGCATCAAGGAAATCGATAGTCATTGAAGAATAGCGATTATCTCCCTTGATAGGACCGGTATTTCTTCTTTGGCGTTGACCACCAAAACCAAAATTAGAGAATCCGCCAGTAAATGATGAGAAGATATCATTTAAATCATCCATATTGAAACCGAAACCAGCACCATTTCCATAAGTTCCGCTTTGGAAGTTAGAATCTACGCCTGCATGCCCGAAACGGTCATAGTTAGCCTTCTTTTGAGGATCAGATAGTACCTCATATGCCTCATTTACTTCCTTAAACTTCTCTTCGGCATCAGGTTCTTTATTGATATCGGGATGGTATTTCTTAGCCATCTTTCGATATGCTTTTTTAATTTCATCTTCACTAGCGCCTTTTGAAAGACCTAGCACTTCATAATAATCTCTTTTTGCCATCATTTCCCTCCATTCACTAGTAAAGAACTCCTCCCTTAGTTAAAAGGGAGGAAAAATCATTAGTTCTTAGCCTTGAAATCAGCATCTACAACATCATCATTTGGATTTGAAGAGCCGCTAGCATTAGAAGCATTTTGAGCAGCTTGTTGCTGGTACATAGCTTCAGCCATAGCTTGTGCAGCCTTTTCAAGTTCATTTAATTTATTGCGTAATGTATCATAGTCATTGTCATTGATAGCCTTTTGTAACTCATCCTTTAACTTAGTTACTTCTGTCTTTTGTTCATCAGTTACATTAGCATTTTCATTAGCTAGAGTATCATCGATTTGAGCAATAAATTGTTCAGCCTTATTCTTGAGTTCAGCCTCTTCTTTACGCTTATCATCTTCAGCTTTATGGTCTTCAGCTTCTTTAACCATGCGATCAATCTCTTCTTCGCTTAAACCACTTGAGTTAGAGATAGTAATCTCTTGTTTCTTATTAGTGCCCTTATCTAGAGCAGATACATGAACGATACCATTGACGTCAATATCGAATTTAACTTCGATTTGAGGAACGCCACGTCTAGCTGGAGCGATGCCTGTAAGTTGGAAATTACCCAAAGTCTTATTGTCGTTAGCCATTGGTCTTTCACCTTGTAATACATGGATATCAACGGCTGGCTGATTATCTGCAGCAGTAGAGAAAATCTGTGACTTTGATGTTGGGATAGTAGTATTTCTTGGAATCAGTACTGTCATGACACCACCTAAAGTCTCAATACCTAATGATAGAGGTGTAACATCGAGCAATAAGACGTTGACATTGTCATCACCAGATAATACGGCACCTTGAATAGCTGCACCCATGGCAACTACTTCATCAGGATTAACACTACGATTTGGTTCTTTACCTAGTTCTCTCTTAACAGCTTCTTGAACAGAAATCATTCTTGTTGAACCACCTACTAATAATACTTGGTCGATATCACTAGCGCTCAAGTGAGCATCACTTAAAGCCTGTCTAACTGGTCCAACAGTTCTATCTACTAGATGTTTAGTCATCTTATCAAATTGGGCACGGGTGAGTGTTGCATCAAAGTGTAGAGGACCTGACTCATTAGCAGAGATGAATGGTAAACTGATTTGTGCTTGAACAGTTGCACTCAATTCAATCTTAGCCTTTTCAGCAGCATCCTTTAAACGTTGTAAAGCCATGTGGTCTTGTTTGAGGTTGATGCCATATTGTTTATTGAATTCATCAACAATCCAATCAACGATTACATTATCGAAGTCATCGCCACCTAGGCGGTTATCACCAGCAGTTGATAATACTTCAAATGTACCATCACCTAGTTCAAGGATAGAGACATCAAATGTACCACCACCAAGGTCAAATACAAGAACCTTTTGATCTTTATCTGTCTTATCGATACCGAATGCCAAAGCAGCAGCTGTAGGTTCATTGATGATTCTTTCTACTTCTAAGCCAGCAATCTTACCAGCATCCTTAGTAGCCTGTCTTTGTGCATCATTAAAATAAGCTGGAACAGTAATTACTGCCTTGTCTACTTTTTCTCCTAAGTAGTCTTCAGCATATGATTTCATATATTGAAGAATCATAGCTGAAATCTCTTGTGGAGTATATTCTTTACCTTCGATAGTAACTTTTTGATTAGTACCCATCAAACGTTTGATTGAAGATACTGAATTTTTATTTGTAACTAATTGTCTCTTAGCAGCATTACCGACAATTCTTTCACCATCTTTGAATGCTACTACTGAAGGAGTAGTGCGTGTTCCTTCAGGATTTGTGATAACTTTTACTTCTTTTCCTTCCATTACAGCGACACAACTATTTGTTGTACCTAAGTCAATACCAATAATTTTACTCATTTTTCATTCCTCCTTATTCCGAAACTTTTACCATACTCGCACGCAAGATGCGATCTTTTAACATATATCCTTTTTGTAAGACCTGAATGACCATGCCAGGTTTTACACCTTCAACTTTTTCTGTCATGATGGCTTGATGGAAGTTAGGATCAAACTCTTTATCCTGCGCTTCTATCTCTGTAACGCCTTCCTTCTTTAGAGCTTCTACCAGTTGTACATATATCATCTTAACTCCTGTATAGAAAGCTTCATTAGCCTCATTCACTTCTTGCGCAAGCGCTCTTTCTAGATTGTCGATAACCGGCAAGATGTCCATCGCAAAACTCTGTATTCGATATTTGCGCACATTGTCAGCCTCACTCTGCAATCTCTTACGCATATTCTCTGTATCAGCATAGGCTCTTGCATATTCATTTTTAAGCTTGTCAAGTTCATTTTGAAGTTCAACTATGGTTGTCTTCATCTTATCGCGTGACATCATTGAGAATTCATCCTCTTCCTCCTTTATTTCGATGGGATTTATATCATCGCTCAAGACATCCAAGTCTTTTTCTTTTTCCTTTTCATTTTTTATCTCTTTATTCTCTTCCACAAAGGCCTTCCTTTCTATTTACATATCTTTTCAATCTCTTTAGTTATAAAATCTAACAACCCGATTATTCTATCATATTGCATACGACTAGGACCAACAACCATGAGCTTAACCGTATCATGACTATTTACTTTTACATCACTAGATACGACAGCCAAGTCATCCATCCACACTAATTCAGTTCCCTTAGCCGTCACCACTGATAAGTTATCTTCATATTTATTCAAGTTCTTCCAAAGCTCAGGGTCATCTAGCATTCTAATGAATCCCTTAAGCTTTTCAACATCATGGAACTCTGGTTGATACATGATATTACTCTTACCTTGGAAGTATAATGTCTCAGTAGCGAATTTGACAAAGGCACCTGCAAAAGCGTTAAATAACATCTCATGCCTTTTGACATTCTCTGATAAGATAGGTCTGATAGATTCGAGCTTCTCAGGTAAATCGGCTATAGAAGTACCTTTTAATCTGTCATTTAAGATATCCGTACAAGTTTTAATATCTTCTAAAGAAACGATATCCTGAAAGTTAAATATCTTATTTTCGGTATGACCTAAATTAGTAATAAATACACATACAGCCGTCTTTTCATCGATAGAAAATAACTTAATGTGCTCTAAGGTCTGCTTAGTAGCATCAGGACCTAGAATACCACTAGTGAGCTTGGTCATGTCGGAGATAATCTTGCAGCTTTCTTTAATCGCCTCTTCGACATTCATCGATGCCTTTTGAAAAATATTGCTCAAAGCATATTTAACTTCTTCATCGACCGGTCTTTCCAACAGATGTTCGCAATAAAATTGATATCCCTTATTCGATGGAACTCTTCCCGCTGAAGTATGCGGCTTTTCCAAATATCCCATAAGTTCTAATGTCGCCATATCATTACGTATGGTCGCACTGGAATATGGAAGCTTATACTTTTCAACTAAGGTCTTAGATCCTACTGGCTCAGCGGTGGCGATAAACTCATCAACTATCGCTTTAAGAATTTCGATACGTCGCGCTGTCAACATATATCTTCCACCTCCTTAGCACTCTAAATATCTTATTGCTAATTAAATATAATACATATTATTAGCACTGTCAACACTTGTGTGCTAAATTTTTACATTTTTTTATTCAATATTTATATAGATTTTTATCCTTTATTAATGATAATGTAAACATGGAGGAATTATAGATATGAATAATATTTATCGTAGAGATAATGGCCTAGCCTACATATGTGATGATACAATCAGAAAAGAACAACTACAAATAAAAAAACTACTTAGAAGATTCAATAAAGTCATGCCTTTCGATATGGATGAAGCCTATAAATTAATTGATGAAATGGGCATTAAGTGTGGAAATAACGCTTACTTTGAACCACCTCTATATTTAGAATATGGTAAGCATATTGAAATTGGTAATAACTTTTATGCCAATACTAATTTTACTATCCTAGATGTAGCTAAGGTCACTATTGGTGATAATGTCTTTATCGGTCCAAATACATCATTATATACAGCAGGTCATCCGCTACACTTTCTAAGTCGCAATACTGGTCTTGAGTATGGATTACCTATTAAAATAGGTAATAACGTCTGGATTGGTGGCAGCGTCACTATCTTACCCGGCGTAAGCATTGGCGATAATGCTGTCATCGGCGCTGGCAGTGTCGTCAGCAAGGATATACCTAATAATGTCATAGCAGTTGGCAATCCATGTAAAGTTATTAGAGAAATCAATGATAATGACCTTGACTATTTATATAAAAATGTCAAGTTTGATGAAGAAGCTCTAACAATCATCAACAATAAAAAATAAGCATCTAAAAAGGATAGTTTCCTAAAAAAGATAACTATCCTTATTTTTTATAGCTACATTTAAGCGTAAAACTTAGCTCTTACATTTCCAAAAAAGAGAAAATTATTATCAGCCTTACTTATATAACTTATTTTTGACATCTTCTTGAATGGCTTCCGGAATGAAATTACTGATGTCCCCTTTAAACATGGCAACTTCCTTAGCAATGCTAGAAGATAAGAATGAATATTCAGGTTTAGAAACTAAAAAGACAGTTTCTATTTCATCATTCAGCATCATATTAGATGTCGCCTGAGCTAATTCATATTCGTAGTCTACAACCGCCCTAATGCCTCGCACTAAGACCTTGCACTCTAATTGAAGTGCTAAATTAACAGTGAGTCCCTCGCCATAGCATACCTTAATATTAGGATAATTAGCGACACATTTTTCTATCATCGATATCCTCTCATCTAAAGTAAAGGTGCAACTCTTGCGAGGATTTTGCATAATCGCAATCACCAATTCATCAAACATGCGACTAGCTCGATCAATGATGTCCATGTGACCATTGGTGATGGGATCAAAAGTACCAGGATACATTGCTTTTGTCATTTTATTAAACCTCTTTATAATATGAAACTTGGGTGATACCATAGTTTTTCTCTTTAATGCATCTAAAATTAGGATGTTCTTCTATAGTTGTGCCCTTTCTTACTTCCCATATTATTATCGCATCTTTTTTTAAAATATTAAACTTTACAAGAGCATCAAATAGTTTTGCATATTCATTAAAGGCATAGGGTGGATCAAGAAAAATAAA
Organism: uncultured Bacillota bacterium; assembly: GCA_949290085.1. Lineage (GTDB taxonomy): Bacteria > Bacillota_I > Bacilli_A > Erysipelotrichales > Erysipelotrichaceae > CALUZH01. The sequence goes on from CASEQH010000045.1 coordinate 28,662, forward strand.
ATCAAATCGATTTCCTTCTAACTTACTTAGGCAAGCTTCCCAATCGAGATTATAAACAATGGCCCTCTCCTTGATTTTAGCTAGATTAGTTTTGATGATAGCGACCGCTTTAGGATTGATATCATTCATGATTACCCTCTTACTTCCTCTAGATATCGCTTCGATGCCTATAGCGCCAGAGCCTGCGAATAAGTCGAGAAATGTGGCTGTTTCATCGATATCAATTGATGAAAACAAAGCTTCCTTGACCATATCTTTAGTCGGCCTAGTATCATTTCCTTCTAAAGTATTCAAGATAGTTCTTTTATATTTGCCAGCAATCACTCTCATGCTCTTTTACTCTTTTCATATCTAGATATTTCCGATAATGCTACACCGACAGCCATCATACAGGATAAAGTACTTGAACCGCCGGACGAAAGAAGTAATAATGGTACTCCTGTCAAAGGAATAAGGCCAGTAACACCACCGACATTGAGACAAAAATGTAAGAAGAAATACATGAAGACACCGACAAAGACAATTCTTTGACGAACTTCACTAGTCTTAAAAGAATATTTAACCAGAGGTATCATCACCATGCCATATAGAACAATGACAGGAATAAAGCCACCAACTAAACCCAGCTCTTCAACGATGACAGGTAAGATAAAATCGTTATCTGGATTAGGGAAATTCATATATTTGTGAATAGAGCGGCCATAGCCTAGGCCAAATAAACCACCTGTTGCAAAAGATACTAGTGACATGATTAAGTGATAGCCACTATCATATTGATATTTAAAAGGATTAGCACTAGACAAAAAACGAGCTACTTGATAACCGTCAAAGTTTTCAAGAATAGAAGTTCCTATTGGCGATAGTAGGAATAGACCTGCAGCAATTATCGCCAGTAAGACAAGTAACATTCTTCTTTGATAATAGATAAATTCTTTACGATTGGCTATCATCAAAAGCACAAAAGCAATACCGACTAAGACGATGGCAGAACCTAAGTCCTTTTGCCAAAGAACGATAATACCGGCATATAGAGTTGCTACTAAAAGTAATTTCTTAAAATTGGCCTTATTTTGTTCAGGACCGTAGTCCTTCCCTAAGACCTTGGCAAATAAGATGATAATATATAATTTCGCAAATTCCGAAGGCTGAATAGAAAAGCCGCCGAAACTTATCCAAGCATAGGCACCACCGACAGGATTAAAGGCTCTAGTTATAAGTAGGGCTACCAATATGACAAAAAAGCCTACTTTAGTAATGAGAGCTTCCTTTAAAGACACTATCTTGATATGTGACAATATTGACATAGCTGTAATGCCGATTAAGACGAAAACTAATTGTCTAATAATGGCACTGACAATGATGGATGAATCGCCAGTACTACTAGCCATCTCGGCACTGGCGATCATAAAAGAGCCAAAAATAGCTAATAAAATAGTGCCAGTGAGTAACCATTTATTACAAAGTGGCGGAAAGATATATAAATGCTTATCCTTAATTTCACGCATACAAACATTCTAACATATCCTTATACATTTTTTCTAAAATAGTATATAATTGAAACTATGGTAATAAATAAAGAAACAATAGTAACTGATGATAATAAACTGATAAGAGAAAAGTCTAAGGCAGTACCTCTACCATTGAGCGATGAACATAGAGAAATACTAAAATCGCTATATGAATATGTCTATAATTCAACCATCGAAGAGATAGCGACTAAGGAAGGATTGCAACCAGCAGTCGGTATTGCTGCTATCCAAATTGGCAAGCCTTTAAAGATGTTGGCGGTTGTATTAAAGGATGAAGAAGGTAAAGAAGTATGTAGATATGCCTTGGCCAATCCAAAGATATTATCCCATTCAATTGAAAATGCTTATCTTAAAAGCGGTGAAGGTTGTCTATCAGTACCTGCTGAACACCAAGGCTATGTATATCGTCATGCCCGTATCAAGATAAAGGCTTATGACCTTTTTGAAGATAAGGAAATTATCATCAAAGCTAAAGGATATCTAGCTATTGTCCTCCAACATGAGATGGACCATTTTAATGGTACTCTCTACTATGATCACATCAATAAGGACAATCCTTTTTATGAAGATCCTGACGCAATATGCATTGAATAATTTTGCAAAATATTTTAAAATTAATTGAATTTAAGTAGTAAAACATCATCCATCAAACGTCAATTCTTAATAGAGGAAGGAGAAATAATGTCAAGAAAAGAAGTTAGCACTAAACCTCGTCGTAAATCTACGACTTGTGTTTTTTATGATAAAGATTTTAATAGTAAAACCGACACTCTTGTCTATGCCTTAGGTGGGCTTGGTGAAATCGGTAAAAATATGTATTGTTTCGAACATGATGATGAAATCATCATTGTCGATGCGGGTGTCAAATTCCCTGATGATGACTTATTAGGTGTCGACTATGTTATACCTGATTACACTCATCTAATTAAGAATAAAGAAAAGATTAAGGCTTTGATTATCACCCATGGCCATGAAGACCATATCGGTGGCATCCCCTTTCTCTTACTTGTCTGCAGTATTGAAAAGATTTATGCTCCACGTTTTGCCAAAGCATTAATTGAAAAGAAGCTACAAGAGAGAAAGAGATTATCAAAGACTAAGATTATTGAGATTAATGGTGACAGTGCCATTAATACTAAGCATTTCACAGTCGGCTTTTTCAATACAGTTCATTCCATTCCTGATTCATTAGGTGTCTTGATCAATACACCTAATGGAAGAATAGTTGAAACTGGCGACTTTAAATTCGATCTGACTCCTATCGGTCAAAACTCTGACTATCAAAAGATGGCTTACATGGGAGCGACAGGCGTCACTTTATTGATGTCTGATTCAACCAATTCAGAAGTAGAAGGCTTCTCTATCTCAGAGAAGAAAGTAGCTGATTCAATCTTAGAAATTACTAAAAATACTAAAGGTAGATTAATCGTATCAACATTTGCCTCTAATGTTCATCGCTTAGCCCAAATCATCAAATCAGCCAGAGATTGTGGCCGCAAAGTTGTCGTATTTGGTCGCAGCATGGAAAATGTCGTTGAGATAGGCTTAAAGATGAAGACTATTGATGTTGGTCCTGAGACATTCATCTCACCAGAATTAATCAATACCTTAAAAGCTGAAGAGCTATGTATCGTATGTACTGGCTCACAAGGTGAAGCATTGGCTGCCTTAAGCCGCATAGCTAATGGCACTCACAAATATGTCAAGATTATTCCTGGTGATACAGTTGTATTCTCTTCTAATCCTATTCCTGGCAATGCGATATCCGTATCCGGTATCATCAACCAATTAGTTAGAGTAGGCGCTAAAGTATTAGTCAACACTCCTTTAAGCTCACTTCATACAACAGGACATGCTTCTAAAGAGGAACAAAAGTTGATGATACAGCTAGTTAAGCCTAAATATTTTATGCCTATGCACGGTGAGTATAAGATGTTGAAGTTCCATGCTGATACAGCTGTAGAAACTGGTATTCCTCGCGAGAATTGTTTTATCTGTTCAAATGGCGATGCACTCATATTGAAAAATGGTGTGGTGTCACGAGCTAAAACGCGTATCCAAACTGATTCTATCTATGTCGATGGCAATGATATATCTGGCCTATCGACATCAGTTATCAAGGACCGCAAAATATTAGCTGATAATGGCATGGTTGCCGTAGTAGTATGTATTGATTCCAGAACTAATACGATACTATGTAAACCAAGTATCGTCTCTCGTGGATTTGTCTTTATTAAAGAGAATCAGACCTTGATGAAAGAATCTGAATCACTAGTCTATGACGCTTTAAAACAGTCGATGAAACAAAAAGTTACTTTTGGTGACATTAAGAATTGTATTAGAAATACTTTGGAACCATTCTTATATGAGAGAACTAATCGCAACCCTATTGTCATTCCTGTGATATTAAACCATAAAGATGCAATGCAAAAGAAAAACGAAAAGAAGGAGTGAATATGGCTTACAAAGTAATCGCAATTTCTAGAGAATTCGGTAGTGGCGGTCGAAGCATAGGTAAGGCTTTAGCTAACGATCTGAACATTAAGTGTTACGATAAGGAAATTATCGAAAAGATTGCTTCTGAAAGTGGCTATGACCCTAAGTACATCGAAGAAAACGGTGAAGGAAACAAAACTTTTCTCGATCGCATCTTCTCTACACCGATGTATACTCCCAGCAATGAGGACAACATCTGGGCTTTACAGTGTGACCTAATCCTCAAAGCTAGTGAAGAACCATGTATTATCGTCGGTAGATGTGCTGACTATCTCTTGCAGGATAGAGAAGATGTCTTAAAAGTCTTCGTCTATGCTGACATCGAAAGCCGTGCTGATCGTATCGTTAAGGTTTATGGCGAAAGTGATGTCAAACCTTTAGAGAGAGTTAAGGACAAAGACAAGAAAAGAATAGCCTACTATGAACACTATACTAGTTTTAAATGGGGCGATGCCCATAACTATGACATCTGTCTCAATAGTTCAAAGTTAGGCATTGATAAATGCATTTCCATCATCAAAGATATCTACAATAAATAGGACCTCAAGGTCCTATTTTCATATCTTGCGCTTAGCGCCTATTTCAAAATGATATCTAACAATCCCTAAATCAATCCCGGTATAAAAGCCCTTGCCCTTTTTAAGTTTTACTTCATCACCATCTAATTCAAAGTAGAATTTCTGTTGATTGATGGCGGTAGGTGCTAATAAGGCACATTCAATACCTTTTAAATACCATTCAGGCATGCCTTCTTGATAATTGGAAATTTCTTTTAATGATTTACTCTTGTGAGCTACTCCTTGATTTTGCCCATAGCCAAAGGCAATTAGACAAGCTTCTTTTTCACCCTTATCAATGATGGCCTTACTCTTTCCATGAGTTAAAGCGACCCAACAAGTATTGAGACCCAAATCCTGTAGTTTGAGGACAATGTGTTCACCATAATAGCCAATTTTTTCCTCTAAATTGCTAGACTTTTTACCGACAAGGGCGATATAGTTTTTAACACCAACTAATTTCCCATAATGAGCCATAGCTGAGTTAAAACATTCTTCTTCATCA
>CASEQH010000046.1 GCA_949290085.1 uncultured Bacillota bacterium
TATTTAGTCATTATTATAGTGCTTCTTTTATCTTTTCAATCAATACTAAATCTGCAGGCAACCAAGCTACCGCATCTAATGTATTTTTATCTAACCACTTTGCAGCTTCGTGTTCCTTTAGGATTAAATTGCCATATTTAATTCTCGCCCAGAAACAGTGCATCTTTAAGTGGAAATTAGGATAATCATATTCTACTATTTCAATTAAATCGTCAACCTCTATTTCCGTATCTAATTCTTCTTTGATCTCTCTTTTTAAAGCTTCTTTTGGGCTTTCCCCTATCTCTATCTTTCCACCGGGAAATTCCCAAGCATCTTTAAATTCGCCATAACCACGTTGTGTCGCAAAAATATTAGCTTTATCACGTATTACGGCTGCCACAACTTCTATTACTTTTCTTTCCATTTTTTCTTCCTATGAATTTACAATATAATCATATAAATCTTCTTTTATCGGCGTCTTTAGTTCATATTCTATCTCTACTGCCGTCGCATTAGTATTAGGCATCACAAATTGTTTGTAATTGCCAGTAGGAGTAATTTTACCCATATAGTAGAACTCTTTAGATATTTTGTCATCTTTATTCTTGCGAATAAATAATTCCATATCAACACCCAATGAACTAGAATTAAGGGCTATTTGAACATCTTCTGAATTAATTGTTCGATTAGATTTTGATATCGCTATTAGTGTATCTCTCGATACTAGATGGTCTTCATATTTCATCGTATCAGCTATCTCTTCGTCCTTATGATAGTTAATAAATACTGGATAAGTATTAGTATTTTTATCATATTTATAACCACCAATATTTAAAGCTACTTCACCCTTTTCCCAATCTAATAAACGACAGACATCATCATATGTATATTTAGAATATAGTTTAAATGAAGTATCTTCATAGCGCTCACTATATTCTTTTTTGTGGCGATATAAACCAAATTCCACAACTTCTAGAAGTTCCTTTTTAAAGTCAGGATTATTCAATAAAGTAGCGAATCTATCCGATATGACATAGTCATCTTCATCTGGTTTTATAAAAATACAATCTTCATAAGTCTTCTTGCCCGTACCAGTCACAAACTCATTAGTTAATATATTGATGATATTTCTCTTAGTCTGCTTATGCATTTGAATATCATATTCATCTTTTAATGTCTTACTTAAACGGGTGAATAACTTATCACTGCTATTAATTAAATATTGAATAGCTAATAATTCATGAGGCCTTTTACCTGAAGCGAACTTCCTAGAGACAAATTCTAAAAATTTCTCTTCCAAGGGCGATAATGTGACATTATAATCCTTTTCATGCTTCTTTAAGAAGATATGATATGAGCCCAAACTCTTATTATCAAAGATGCGTAAAGGATCAATAGATCCATACTTATCAAAGCCCATCAAGCTAGGTATTCGTCCTAACTTATACTTTAATTGCATATAAGAGTCTTTAATCAAACGTACATCATTAAAATTAGCTGCATCAATCGATTCATAGATTCTCTTCTTTGATATCTCATCAAAATGAATAGTCGAACTTCCAGGGATGATTCTATTGCCTTCTAAAAGATATCTTCTGATTGAATCTTTATTATATGAGCGATCGCCAGATAGAGCGATAGGAATCAAAAAATTATTCTTGTAGTTGCCAATAAAGTCGATGATGACGACAAATTCTTTATCTTTCGTCTTTCTTAAACCACGACCTAATTGTTGGACAAAGATGATGGCACTCTGTGTCGGTCTAAGCATTAAGACTTGATTTATTTCTGGAATGTCCACTCCTTCATTAAAGATATCGACTGTAAAGATATATTCTAAATAATCATCTCGCGTTTCACTTACTAGACGTTCAATCGCGTCTTCACGCTTTTCCCATGAATCTTCACCGGTTAGACACATCGAAGGAATGCCACGCTTATTAAATTTCTTTGATAATTCTTGGGCTTCTTCTTTATTACTACAAAAGATTAAGCCTTTAGGGCGACTACCAGAATAGCCATAATACTTAGCTTGGTGAATGATATATTCTACTCTGACATCACTGACGAGTTTTGAAAATTGTCGATAACCGCTTATATCATCAAATACTTCACCATCTATTTCGATATCCCTGATGCCGAAATAGTGAAATGGACATAAAAGATTATCTTCTAGAGCTTGTTTAAGACGGATTTCATAGAGGATGTTATGGTCAAATAAAGAATAGATATCAAAACCATCAGTTCTTTCAGGACTAGCGCTCATTCCTAACCAATATTTAGGTTTAAAATAATTCATGATCTTTTGATAGCTGCTTGCCCCTGCTCTATGCACCTCATCGATCACGATAATATCAAATTCATCAATATCAAAATGAGCTAATGTCTCATCCTTAGTCATCATTTGCACAGTCGAAAATAGATAATTACTATCATAATTTTTACGACTACCTGATAATAGACCAAAGCTACCTATATTTTGAAAGACTCTCTTATAGCTAGCCATAGCTTGACTGGCGATGAGCTCTCTATGAACTAGGAATAAGATTTTTCTTGGCTTTAGATTATGAATCGCAAAGGCTGATGCATAGGTCTTACCCGTTCCTGTCGCCGATATCAACAAGCCCTTATTATCTCCTCTTGCATAAGAATCTTTTAAATTTCTAATGACGGCCTCTTGCATCAAGTTAGGAACTATAACTTCTTCAGATTTTTTAATCGATAGCGACTTAATTGCTTTCTTGATGAAATCACTATCTTTATAACGCTCTTCATATGTAGATTCAATCATGGAATATGGCAAAGTATTCTTAGAGTCCCATAATTGATTAAATTCTTTAAATAAGGCACTCTTGTATTCATCGCCACTATTTACAATTAAGCCTGTATTCCATTCAATATTCTTCGTCAAAGCATCTAATGTCAGATTAGAACTGCCCATGAGTACATGATAATCATCACCAATGTTAAAGATATAACCTTTAGTATGAAATCCTTCTTCACCTTCTTGGCACTTATACATTCTGAGATCGATATTAGAAAATTGATTCAATTTATTTAAAGCTTTAGGGTCACTGAATAATAGATAGTCAGTAGTTAAAACTTTGCCAGGTATTCCTCTTTCTTCTAATGTTTTAAGAGTCTCTAGTAAGGTAACAAGTCCACCATAGGTAATAAAAGCTACACTAATAGAAAAAGATGTACATTTAGACAATTCACTTTCTATTGTCGACAGTACTTTTGTTCCTAGGGATTTGTTGTTTGAGACAAAATATTTATCCATCATATTTAACATCTTTATAAATCAATATCTAACTAATAAGCATAATAATCTTCTGGAATAATAGCGACTGGTGCTATGTCAGGAATATCATCTCCATCATCATGAAGGGCATAGTTACCATTTACTCTAACGATATAGACATCACCGACTTCAACCTTATAAGGTAATGTTACATCCTCGGCATATACGCTATCTAGGCAAAGACTTAAAGCTTTATCATCAATATAAAAACTATCATTATCTTGAGGCGTAAAGATGATTTTATCATCACTTACTTCTTTAACTATCATCTGCATATCAAAATAATCAAGATATTTAGAGCTCATCAAGACATCTTGACTCTCGCTGAGTTTAAAGTCTTCATCAGTCATCGATATAGTTTCATAAGGAAATAAAGCTTTAGCTATAATATGGCCACTATCTGCATTTTTATAAATGACAGTTATAGCAATATCACTATCTTTACTCACAAGTATGCGATTAGTAAGTAATATACTATTAATCCAATAGCTATGACTCAAATTGCCTAATGTTTCCATCACATCATCAGTAATAATACCTTCATAGTTCACATTAAATTCTACTGTCGAATAATCTTCACTCCACCTAATAGAGAAATCATCGTTGATAGCTAAGAACTCAGTTTCAATCTCTTCCATCAACTTCAAATTATTTTCAATGATATTATCAACTTGAGATGGGGTTACTTCAATAATTGAGAAATCACCATCAACTTCTACACTTTCAGCATAAGGAAATGTATCACTATTATTATCCTTGATCTCATCATAAGATAATTTACCTAAAAAATATTGTGAGCTTAAAGGAAGAATATATTCCTCACTCTCTTCTTTTTGACAGCCACTAACTGCAAATAATAAACAAAGACAAATAACCACCAATCTATACTTCATATGCGTACCAACTTTCATCTATATTTTATTGCATAATAGAAAAAATGCGATTATTTTTAGGATTAATTATAAATTGTCTTAATAATAAATTATTCTTACTTATCTGACTTAGTGCTATACTTAATGCAATGATATGAACCATCAAGGAACAAAAAGAATAGAAACTGAAAGACTTGTACTCAGACCATTTTGTCTAGAAGATATAAGCTATGCCTACAAGAATTGGACTTCTGATGATAAGGTAACCGAGTTTTTGACTTGGCCTACTCATAGCAACATCGAAGTAACACAAAAAGTAATTGCCGATTGGGTAGAAAGGATTAAAGATAAAGATTTCTATCAATGGGCTATTGTCCTTAAAGAAATAGAAGAGCCTATTGGCAGCATCAGTGTAGTTGAGCATAATGATTTAATTAATAGTGTCTGCATCGGCTATTGTATAGGCAGTAAGTGGTGGCATCAAGGCATAACCACTGAAGCTTTTAAAGCCATCATCCCCTATCTTTTTATAGAAGTTGGTGTCAACAGAATTGAATCTCTACATGACATTAATAATCCTCATTCTGGTAATGTCATGACTAAGTGTGGCCTCAAATACGAAGGAACATTACGTCAAGCTGACTACAATAATAGAGGTATTGTCGATGTGAGTATTTATAGTTTATTAAAATCCGAATGGAAGAATTCGCAGGAGTGAGATAATGAGATTATTCAATAAGTTAAAAGGAAAAAAAAGATAATATTGACTGGAGCGATGCTTACATAGCTACGCCAAGTTTCTATGAAAAATCTGATGGTTGTCCATTTGGCGCATTCCCTTTAACAGAAGGCGTTAAAACTGTATTACCTTTAAATCCACAATTGAGATATAAAATCGATGAAAAGACAGTGCAAGATTGGCGACTTGTGCTAGTGAGTACAACTAAGAATATGATTATAGCTGATGTCGATTATTTTGTAGCTTTGAATAAGCTTAATAAATATTCACTCGATAATGATAACGATACTATCTTACTTAAAGGGCTATCTTTAGAAGAATTAGAAACTTTTAGTGAATAAAGTTCTAAAGGAGGGAAAAGTGAATTACGAAAAGGATTTTTCTCAAAAGGCAATAACTTATATAGGAAAAGTAAAAGTGATAGGAAAAGATAATAGAGAAGAATTAGATAAGTTATCCCTTGAAGCTTATGCTGATTATAGAAATGGCAAACTTTCTGAAAAAGAATATGGACATATCCACGCATTACTTATGGAATATCGCTATCCTAGATAAAAGGGGAAAAGATGAAAATTGAACATGTAGCTCTATATGTAAACGACCTTGAAAAGGCAAGAGATTTCTTTGTCAAATATTTTGACGGTAAAACTAATGAAGGATATTATAATCCAAAAACTAATTTCCGTTCATATTTTATAAGCTTTGATAGTGGCGCTCGCCTTGAGATTATGCATAGACCAGATATTACTGATTTACTCTCAGAATTAAATCATATAGGCTATGCCCATGTCGCCTTTGGTGTCAGTAGTAAAAAGAAAGTGGATGAAATCACTAAAAGACTTCAAGATGATGGCTATGAAGTTGTATCCCAGCCAAGAACTACCGGTGATGGCCATTATGAAAACTCTATTATTGCCATTGAACATAATATAATAGAAATAACGATTTAAAGCTCTATGAATATTCAAAGAATAAACACATACGATGACAAACGTTTTTCAAAAAAAAGTGCTATGCCAACACGGCTGTTTTCTAGTTGATGGAAAACCTTATGAAATAGAAATTGTCTCCGATCACGAAGCTATAGTTACAGGAGAATATATCAAATCCTATGATAGTCTAATTGAGGAATTTCAATACTATGCTCCCCATATTACTTGTTTTTACAATTCTAATGGAAAAATCATTAAACAATACCCTCGAAAAGAACTATTAACTATAACTATAGATAAAATTCAGCCATCACAATTTTATGTTGATAAATGCAAACTTGAGACTATACCGTCGTTTATTCATCGTACGGAAGATATCATTATTCAGCTTTGCCCCTGTGCTGACTACTATATATCTTTAGATGGCCATACCCGTTTATTTTATGCTTGTGCACAAGGGTGGACGCAAGTTCGAGGGGTAGTAGAAAAGGCCGATGATTGGGTATATGATTTTGCATCCGAAGCAAAAAGACGTCATATCTATAAGCCTAGTGATATGAAGTTAATCAGTCATCAAGAATATGAAGAAAAGTGGAACCAATATTGCGACGAATATTTTTCGGTTCATAGTTAATGTAAAGTTGCAAACATCTCTTCAAGTAATCCAAATTTCGGCATTATTTTCTTATTTTCTATTTTTTATACCGATTTCGGGATTTTAGATGATATGTAAAAAATGAAAAAGATATAATGTTCGATATCTTCAAAATAATACTTTAAAGGGCAGCCTATATATCTTCTAGCTTTTACATCATAGCATTACAATAAATGTATCTTCTAAGTATTCTATATATTGTCTTATGGCATTTATTACACCGATAGACTTAATGTTGCATAAGGTAAATTGTTTTATCTAGTGGCAACTGTAGTTTTATAATTGCAAGATTTGAATTAGGGTAAGCTACCTATCATGAAATTTGAATAAATGCTATACTCTAGATGATTTAGATATATTACAATTCATAGAACAAGAGGTGAATAACATGGAATTAAAATTTATGGCTAAAATTCTTCAAAATGAAGATATGGATGCAGCCTATGTAGAAGTCCCTTACGATATT
>CASEQH010000047.1 GCA_949290085.1 uncultured Bacillota bacterium
AATGAAATTGACGTTTTGTTTAAATGGTTAATTCTTATCCAGTTTTCAAAGATCAAGGGCATCTCTTAAGTTGTTTCCTTAACAGGTGCTTACTTATATTACCAAAACAATTTAGGGAATGCAAGAGGAAAATGGGAAAAAAGTTGAAAAAAATAACTAAGCCAAATATAGCCCTATATAAGCCTAACTTTTATAATACTTCTCGTCAGCTAATTCTATTTGAGTATAGATTTTTAAGACTGTTGTATGAATTACCGATATCAGTAAATGCCTATGTAATTCTTCGCTATTATCAGATTCATCAAAGTGTCCCTTTTCGATAATGTCATGTAGTGATTTTTCAAAATAATAAGCAAAAGTATCATACGCTACTTTTAAGTCACTTTTCTTCATATTAGTTTGAACTTCTATCATCTTTGATATCTCACTAAGACTAAATGATTTCTTTAAGATAGATACGACGATTAAAAAAGCTACATGATATTTTTTATAATGTTTTTTGATTGGAGCTTTGACAATACTATTCTTGACATAGTTGTTGACCATGCTAGCAGTTATCGGCTTATCACTATCTGTGATATTAAGAGCTTCAAGATGTGTATTAATAAAATAGATTACTTGATCCATATAAATATCAAAGTCAGGCAATTCATCCCAACGTGGACAATGAAAATTAATCAATTTGCTCTTATCTATTTGCATGCCTTTAAAGTAACATAATTTTTGAAAGTATTCAATCTAGTTTTTAATACTAGATTAATTGACTTAATAAACTAGATAGCATATTATAAGTTGGAAAGAAGGATGACTTATGATTAAAATTATTTCAGATACTTCAACTTTATACCCACCTCAAGAAGCTTTAGATAAGGGCTTATACATCAACCCTTTACATATTTTGTTCAATGATGAAAGCTATACTGAATATGTAAATATTACTGGCGATCAACTATTAACTAAGATTAAAGAAGGTGCTATACCTACATCATCTCAACCATCAATAGGACAAAAAATTGAACTATATGATCAATTGGGCGATGATGAAATCATCGATATTACAATAGCCGATGGTTTAAGCGGTACTTATCAAAGTGCCATGATGGCTAAGGAATCATCAATTCATAAAGATAAGATTACTGTCTTTAATTCTAAAACTTTATGCCTACCTCAAAGATACTTAGTAGATGAAGCTTTAAAGATGGCAAAGATGGGAAAAGATAAGAATGCCATATTAAATATGTTAGAAAAATCTAGTGCTACTGACTTATCATTTTTAATCCCTGAAGATTTCTCATTCCTCTATCGTGGAGGTCGCATTTCTAAAACTGTAGCAGGACTAGGAGAATTTTTAAACCTACATATGTGCACTAAAAAAAGAGATGATGGCAAGATACTAGAAAAGTTTTCGGTGAATCGCACATTTAAAAAGACTCTTGCATCTATCATGACTTGTATTGAAGAAAGAAAGATAGATGATACCTATCTATTTGGCATCACTCATGCCGACAATATCAATGCTGCTACTAAAGCTAAAGAACTTATACTCTCTAAGTTTCCTAAAGCCAAGGTAGAGATAATGCCTTTATCCTGTGCTTTCATCGCTCAAGGTGGACCAGGTTGTTGTGCTATTCAAATGATTAAGATCATCCATTAAAAAATAAGGGTTTAAGCCCTTATTTTTCTACTTGAATCATCTTGAAATACTTAATTAGATAATCATTGATATAACTTGAATTAAATGGTTCTTCCTTATTCTCTATCATCTTGATTAATACTTGCATCTGCTTTTCAACTATTCTTTTAATCTCAAAAGGATAATTCATCACTTTGGCATGTTCAGCATATTCATTTTCATCCAAGATGACATATGAGTCGTCAGGATATACTTTGACATCTAAATCGTAGTCGATATTTTTAATCGCTTCCCCATCGAATAAAGAAGGAGATGCTAGATTACAATAATAATAAATACCATTTTTACGTATCATCGAAATGACATTGAACCATTTATGTTCATAGAAAAAGCAAATGGCTGGCTCTTTAGTCAACCAGCGTCGCCCATCGCTCTCCACTACCCAAGTATGATCAGTCACTGCCACGACAAAGTCTTCTTTCACATCGATTACTAAGGATTTAGACCAAGTGCGATGTAGACTGCCATCATGTTTATAAGACTGAATAAATACACTATCACCAACATTTAAGTTCATCATAACAACAATAATAATACAACATAAAAATAGTGAAAACCATATTGATTTTCACTATTTACTATCTATATTGTTTTGGAAAACTGTTTCTTGAAGACTTGATAGAGTAAAGGTATTACTATCATTAACATGACCATAGTAGCTAGGCAATATGGCACATTATAATTGATAGAACCAAGCCATGCTGCCCATGAGCCAGAAGCGGCATCACCAGGCCATGCAAAGGCTCCTGATAATAAGATAGATACAGTTCTAATAAGCATTGTGATGACAATTCCAACTTCCATCAAAATCATATTTTTCTTTCCCTTAAAGAATAAGAAAGAAGAAGCGCCAACGATGATAGAAGGAATAACATAGTCACAGATAAAACCTAATGCGACATAATTTTGGGCAAAGTATGGCGGAGTAACCACAAAGGATACCAACATCCACAAAGCACCAGTAGCCATACCTAGTACAGGTCCTAAATGGAAAGAAGCTAATACCACTGGAATTAAAGCGATATTAATTGAACCACCCATTGGCATGTCCAGAAATGATAACATCTCCTTCACCACGTCAAGGGCTGTAGCCAATGCAGCATACATTGCCACAAAGACCATAATTTTGATCATTCTGTTTGCTTTTGACATTAAAAAACACCTCCATAGAAGGCGTAAGGAAATCATAACTCCCTACGCTAGCATAACCTAGATCAGGTATAAGGGTATAATCTCAGTCTTTCGACACCCCTGTTACGTTTAAATTATAATTATATTATTCACTTTAAACAAGTATAATTAAGTTATGGATATTAGATTAGAAACCTTAAAAAATTTCTTCGATGACGAATTGTTGAGTGGACTTTGCAATATCACCTCATATCTTTTTTATGCGCATGAAGACCTCAACTGGTTAGGCTTTTATTTTTATAAAGATAATAAGCTAGTGCTAGGGCCCTTTCAAGGTAAGGTCGCCTGCACTCCATTAAATCTGAATAAGGGGGTTTGTGCCAAAGCCTTTAATGAAAGAAGCTTAATCAATGTCGAAGATGTTCATTCTTTTAAAGACCATATCGCTTGCGATAGTGCTTCTAAGTCCGAACTTGTCATTCCCTTAATTCATCAAAATATCATCTTTGGTGTCTTAGATATCGATTCACCTATCATCAATCGTTTTAGTAAAGAAGATGAAGACTTCTTCAAAGAAGCATCTAAATATATAGCTGAATATTTATATATGTCCATTTATTGTTGACTTGCATGTAGCTTATCTAAAGCAGTCATCACTTGATAAGTCTTATATAAATATTTTTTCATCATTTGTCTATCATTATCTAAAATCATCTTTTTAAAGATACTAACTTCATAATAATAAGCATCTTTAAGTGGATAGTGATATTCTATATTCTCTCCATTACGCATCTCTATCTTAAAATTATCAATTAAAGATGGGGCACCTTCATAATATATACGACCATTTTCTCCCGAGATAGAGATGAAATTATGAGCATTACTATCTTTTAACGAGGTGCCTGTGATATAAAAATTATCATAAGTTAAGATATATGTTCCTGAGACATCAATATCTCTTTCCATATTACAGAAATAAGCGTATTTATTAGCTAAACCAAAGATATCAATGGCATAGTAAAGAGTATAGACACCCAAATCATTTAAAGCACCACCATAAAATTCAGGATTAAAGACATTGGGACTACCACCCTTTTTAAAGTCATCATATTTACTAGAATACTTAGAAAAATTCAATTCGGCATTAGTAATCTTTCCCAGGGACTTAATAGCTTCTTTTAACTTCTTATAAGCTGGAAGATGAATAGGCAAAATGGCTTCAAATAAGATGACATCATTATCGATAGCTAATTTGATTAAATCGAGGCATTCTTTAGCGCTGGTAGTAAAAGGTTTTTCTAGTATGACATGTTTATGCCTGAGTATAGCTTTTGATGCATACTCATAATGCAAACTATTTGGTGTAGCGATATAGACCGCATCAATGTTTTTGTCACCTAGAGCCTTTTCATAATCATCATAGGCCATATTAACTCCATTCGCCTTGGCAAAATCCTCAGTCTTCTTTAAGTCTCTGCCACAACACGCATATACTTCAATGTCGTTTTCTTTAAATGCTTTGATTAAATCAGCAGTAATCTTCGCTGTACCTACGGTTAAAATTCTCATAAATGCCTTCCTATCTGTAATAGCTTAATAATTTATCAAAATAATGCATTCCCTCATCAACTGCTACATCGATGCGCATTAGGCGCATCTCTCCTCTAGCAAGTGCTACTTTAGTTACTAGTTTTTTTTCTTCTAAGATTTGGCCTATAGCCAAAAAGTCTTCGCTATTTAAATCAATTTCTAGATATTTTTGCCAACTTGCATCACCATCTATGAGCATCTTAGCTCCTTGTAGATAGATGGGTCTTATCGCCGATAAGTATTCACTCAAGTGGAGGGCTGTCATATTGTCATAGGATACCCCAGCCAAAAGACAATGTGCTTTAAGTTCATATAATCTTCCAAGTGGTGAGGTATTGGATAAAGCGAAATCTAAACTTTGATGTGAACATAATATCTTGGCATATTTTCCATAGGCGACAAAGGCACAATTGGGATGAGGAGATACTACAGCTTTAGGGCGCCGACGCAAATTTTCCACTACCCTTCCCATATGTTCGCTATCGGTATGAAATTTATCAAAGGCTGGCAAATTATCACGATATTTTGCATACAATGACCTATCGATAGCTGGGGCTTCAAAAAAGGAAGGCTCGTTATTACTGGCACATTGCATGGGCATGATGATAGTACCATTGTAACCCAAAAGTTCGATGAGAGCATCATTAAAGGTTTGTGCTCCACCGATGATATACCCAAATTTAGATAATGAGGAATGAACTTCTAAAATCATGCCTGGTTTTACCCCGACTTCTTTAAAAATTTCAATCAAATCATCTTTTGATAAGGCCTTATCTACCATAAATTAAAAATTGTAGAGAATGGCACCCTTGAAATGGCACTCTTGCATAAAGCTTTCGACATCTTGCACCGTCAGTGGAGCTACTGTCTCAATGGAGCGAACTGTGAGCACAGCTTGAGCTAGGGCAAAGCAGACGCGTTTATTGACATCAAAATGATTCTTGCAGGCATAAGTATAAGCCGCTAAGAAGGCATCTCCTGCCCCTGTCGTATTCTTGACATCCTTATCATAGGCGTCATGTTCAAAATAATATATCTTATCGCTAGCCAAATACGCCCCATTTCTTGTAGTTATTAATACTTCCTTACTGCCCTTGGCCTTGAGTGTGCGCAAAGCAGCTACTATCTTAGCATCATCATCTAGTTTATGTTTAAGCAGGGTCTCAGCTTCGATGAGATTTAATTTTAAGATGTCAATATACTGAAGATTATCCTTAACTTTAAATACCTTATTAGCAGAAATGGCATCCGTAACTTTGATACCTTTAATGTTTCGATATAAGGAATTGATAACTTCTTGGCTTAAATTTGTATCGATTACTAAATAATCATCTTCATCTATAATATCTTGTAAGAAGGAAAAATCTTCATATTTAATATTTTCAACTATGCGCATATCACTAGAAGCTAAATACATATCAGAATTCTTATCCATAATAGCTAAGTACATCGAACTAGGATAAGCATTATTAAAGAATGAATAGCGCATATCAAAGCCCACTTTAGCACAAGCATCATAGAGCATCTTGCCAAAGTAATCGTCAGAGAAACAAGATATAAAATAGACTTCTTCTTTTAAGTTGACTAAATTATTTGCAATATTGTGTCCAACTCCACCAAAAGACATAGTCATGGAAGAAGGATTAGAATCACGAATGATAATGTCTTCATAACATCTTGCGAAAATATCAATATTTGCGCCACCAATTACATAAATCTTATTCATAAACCACCTTTACCTATTTAATAATTCATATATATTTTATCAAAAAGCATATAGATAATCTAATATCGTATAAACATCTGCAGCATGATATTGACCGCCTTCTTCACCATCCGCTTCTGCCAGTAACATGCAGAAAGTATAAGCGCCATGGCGATATAAGACCATAATATTCTGCTTAGATTCATATGTATATCCCGTCTTACCACCTAATATCTCAACTGTTTCATAATCATCCATACCTAAGTGGTAAAGACTTGAATAATATTTTTCATCTCCTGTTACATATTCAAAAGTTGAAAGAATATCATAGGCTACTTCGTCAGCATATAAATCGATGACTAATTTCTTAATATCTTTAAGAGTTGTCACATGTTCATCTTCATAAAGACCTGTCGTATTGATGAAGTGGCTATTATCCATCTTCAATTCTTTTGCCCTTTCATTCATCTTTGCAACTAAGTCTATATCCCTTTCAAGAAAGTAGCGTTCTAAGGCTTCACAAGCATCTGCCCCTGAAGGTAAGACCATCGCATATAATAAATCCTCTATCGTATAGCTACTTCCAACAGTTAGACCGGCTACCGAGGCATTACGCGCATACATCAAATCAAAGTCGTCGTAGCTAACTACTATCTCATCATCTAAAGACACATTCAGGTTTAATATCGTATCTAATGTCATCAGTTTAGTGATGGAAGCTGGGTAGATGATTTCATCTTCTTTATAAGCATAGTAGTCTATGCCTGTATCGACATTAAAAATATAATAATGATCCGAATATAATTCTAAACTTAAAGGATAAGCTTTAGTCTCATCATATTCGCATATGTAATCACTATTATAAAAACTCTGATTCTGCAGCCTTAAAAGATAAATCGATATTGAAATAAGGAAAACTGATATCAAAATAATTATAATCTTAATTCTTTTCTTCTTCATCTAAGATAATTATATGTTAACTTAGACGAAAAAAGTAGATTATAATGGTAAAGGTGATAATAATGTCAAAAATTAAAAGATTAATACTCATATTAAGCTTATTCATACTACTGACCTCGTGCGCTAAATTTAATGGGCGGATAACTGTCTATGAAGATGAAAGCATCACTTTTACAGGCGAACTATTAATTCAAGAAGATATCTTAAATGCTCAAAATATGGTAGCTAGCGATTTACTGAGTCGTGTCAGCGACGGATCATCTTCTAATTTAGAAGCTCAAGAGATCACAAGAGAAATTGATGGCATAAGCTATCGAGGCATCACTTTTTCTTCTAAAGAGCCTTTTGAAACTTCTCTAGTCGATATCTCAGTCAATGATGGCAAGATGACTCTTATTATTGATCAGAATATCTTCACAGCCCTAGGCATAGAATTAGATAGTTTTAATGACAGTAGCGACAGCATTAATATCCTCAAAGACCTAGGTTTAAGCATGAACTTGACCATCAATATGCCAGGAAGCATCATCTCTAGTAATTATGGCGAAAGAGGCATGAATAGTGTAAGTATCGATCTCTTGCGCAATCTTGATGCCCCCTTTATTGTCGTTAGCTATGCCAACAATATGTTTCTTTATATCTTGATTGGAGTATCTATTATGTTGGCCATCGCCATAGTAATACTCATCATTCTGCGTCAAAGAATTCGTAATCGCTACAAAAAAGCTAAAATAATTAAAAAATAAGGTAAGACATTCACTTACCTTATTTTATTAAAACCTAATTCTTTAACCCAGACATTGGTCTCTTTAGCCCACGAGGCTTCTGAGTGATCATGCCCCTTAAAAAGATGAAGATATATCCTAGCCTTATTCACCATCTTTCTTTGGATAGTGAAGATATCTTCGGTATAGCGAATGAATTCATTATGATTTCGGCATTCTTTACTACCATAACTGATATATAAGTCAGTATCATTATTAATACTGACTTTTTTAATATCTTTGAGGATATCATTCATTACATAATAGACATAGGGCGATAGACATAGAGCTTTAGAGAAGATATTGGAATAATTAATACCAGCATAAAGGGCCATTAAACCGCCCATAGAACTACCACCTATAGTTGTATGGTAGCGATCAGCATAGGTATTGTAATTAGTATCGATATAAGGTTTTAGATAACTAACTATCCACTCCATCATTTCCTTGCCCTCACTATGAATATCACCAAAGTCAGGATCGTAGAAATCATAAGGGGAAAATTCTTCTAATCTTTTATTGCCTTCATGATTGCATTCAATACCCACTATCATAATAGGATATTTCTTATGATCAAAATAATCTTTCAAACCCCAAGAAGTTCCATAGGTCGCTTCTTCATCATAGAAGAGATTATGCCCATCAAACATGTAGATGACACTCAATCTTGTGTTTTCACTCACATCGGGCAAATAAATATGTATAGTTCTTTCTCTATCTTCTAATGTATCAATAAATAAATTCTCTTTGATTACCATATCTATATCATCTCACAAAAAATTGTAGAAAATAAGCTATTTGTTTGCGCCACCAAGGCCAATCATGGTCGACATCACTACCCCAAAAATCTATCCATGCCGGAACATTTAAACGTTTAAAATCTTCTTTGATAATATCTGTATCAACTAATACTTCATCTTCCCATCTACCTCTACCTGCACAGATGACTATCTTACTTTGGCGATACAAGTCAAGATATGGATGGTCTAAAGGCATATTGGCTAAGTAGTCAGTTATCGAATTATCATAAATTCTTGAATCATGATAATTCGGGAAGAAATAAGTAGCGTGATAAATACCGCTTAAAGCTATCGTTCCTTTAAATAAGTCAGGACGACGCAAGAAGAAGTTTAGGGCATGAGTAGCACCCATACTGCAACCTGTCGTATAACATTCAAAATCATCGGCCTGTACTAAATCATTGTGTATCTTTTTAGCGTAAGGATATAATTCATCACAAATGTAATGAAAGTAAGCTTCTTGCACCGCTATACGGCTGCTTTCATCTTGGCCGATTAAAGACCAGGACTCCCTGTCACAAGAATCGACACAGAAAAGTTGCACTAAACCATTTTCGATATACCACGACATCGCATCGACCATTTGAAAGTTCTCATAATCATAGAAGCGACCATCTTGAGCTGGAAAGACAATAAAACTGATTCCTGCATGACCATAGACTTTAAATTCCATCTTTCGATTAAGACTTTGTGATAAGTGTGAATAATATTCAATATGCATGGCTAATCTCCTATCACAGCCTGAACAAATGGCATAATATCTTCTTCATCTTTAAATCTGGCAACCAGTACATCATCGCCCATAGCAGGCGCTATGACTTCAGGATTTTTGAGCTCCATTACGATATGTTCACGATATCTATCTTTAACTTCCTCAAGACTAGTTGGATAATAATGTTCTTTGCGTCTAGAAGCATAGACGACAAAATACTTACGACTAGTATCCATTCTAGCTTCATCAAAACATATCATATTAGCCCATAACTGATAGACATCAATATCTGCTGCATAGTCCATCATATCCAGAGTTGGCCCTCCCGGTGGACGCATATTGACTTCTAGACCGATGATATCTCCCTTTTTCCCTAATCCTTCCTTATCACTTCTCAAGATAAAAAATTCTAGATGAAAAGCTCTTGAATTAGTTGGAAAAGTCTTAACTACCGCCTGTCCTTTTTTTCTCAAATCTTCTGGTATATCAATTACCGACCAGTAGTAACAATCCAGTTTATCATTTACAATATTCATCACTTGTCTTGGAAAGACATGACTAGTCTCATAGATGATATTGCGCTTAGA
Organism: uncultured Bacillota bacterium; assembly: GCA_949290085.1. Lineage (GTDB taxonomy): Bacteria > Bacillota_I > Bacilli_A > Erysipelotrichales > Erysipelotrichaceae > CALUZH01. Next base: position 9,943 of record CASEQH010000047.1, read on the forward strand.
ATCACAAATGCCATCATAAGAAACTAAATCGCCATCGATAAATTCTTCCATTATCATTTGACATGGCATATAAGAATTATAGAAAGTCCATAATTCTTCATCATTATTGATGCGATGGGTAAAAGAAGCACCAACGCCATCATCTGGTTTAACTATGAGTGGATAACCCACTTCATGAGCAAATCTCTTGCCAGACTCATAATCACTGACTAGATGAAAGCGAGCTGTCCTCACATTAGCCTCAGCATATTTCTTTTTCATTTGACTCTTATAGCGAATATAAGCAATATTATCTAACCCAACACCTGTATTCACATTGAAGTCTTCACGTAAACGGGCATCTTGCATAAGCCAATATTCATTATTGGATTCCACATAGTCAATTTTGCCATATTTATAGCTGAAGTAGGCAAAGGCGCGATATACTTCATCATAGTTTTCAAGGCTATTGACCTGGTAGTAATCATCGAGATATTTTTTACAATTCTCTGACATCTTATCATAAGCTTCGTCACCTATTCCCAACACTCGAACATTATTATTTTTTAAAGCCTTACAAAAAAGATAAAAGTTAAGCGGGAAATTAGGTGATATAAAGATAAAATTCATATTATTTCTCCCCCTATTAATTAATATTAATTATATCCCATTTCATTTTAAAAGAAAATATTTTCAAAGTAATGAAAATTTATTTCATAAATAACTCGCTATAAAACTTATAGGAATTTAAACTGATACTGCTATTTTGAATAAAGAAGTCGACAATCCACATAAAGTCCTGAACATCATAGCCTATAAGCTTTTGATAATGGTCATATCTAACCTTACACAACAAGCGAAATTTACGTAATCTTTCAATATCTTGACTCTCTTTTAAACTGGCATGTCTGAGACAGACGAAGCCTCCTGCTTCATTATCTAGGCGGATTATCTTTTTATTGTCACAAATGACACAACCATCGACATATGGACTGATACCATAATAGAGACATAAAAATCTAAAGAATAAGGCTCCTGAAGCAAAAGTGCTCTTATCTAGACAAAAGATTAGATCATCATAGAGATTATGGTCTAGTTGTCTAGACTTTAAACTAGCTTCGGCAAAGATATTGCGAAAGCTTAATAGTTTTAAATCATCACAATAATATGATTTGATCAATGTCTTGCCCATGCACAAAAAGATGTCTTTAGTCTCTTTATAATCAATAATAAATTCATAGATACAAAGCGGAAATACTTTATTTTGTGAATTAATCTTCTTACTGCCTTTTAAAACTAATGAAAAATAGCCATAGTCTTTAGATAAGACTTGTACCAGGCTATCATTCTCTCTATAATCACTCTGTTTTAATACTATGCCAATTACTCTATCATTCATATTTATCGTTAATGAAATAACCCAAATCCATCAATTTGGAATCTTTATTCATCCAATCCTCATCGACTTTCACAAATAGCGATAGAATTACCTTTTTATGATATAAGGCCTTGATATCCTTTGATGCCGACATGTTGATATTCTTGAGGTTACTTCCATTTTTGCCAATGATGATACCCTTATGACTCATCTTATTGCAAACGATGAT
>CASEQH010000048.1 GCA_949290085.1 uncultured Bacillota bacterium
CTTTCAGGATTGGAATTAAAGGTTCTATCGAGGAATTTAACTTGTTTAGGCGTCTTTTCTTCTAAGATCTTTAATTGTTTCTTAATATAATCGATAGAGAAATTGCGCACTCTGTTGTCAAGCGAGGATAGACAATAGGCACAACGGTATGGACAACCTCTACTACTTTCGAAATATAGATAGCGATTAGCTCTATTATCATCATCCATGCTTAAAAAATATGGGCTTTCTAAGGTTTCTAGATAGGCTATATCTGTATAGCCATAGGTATCAGTATCTTTGTTTTTAGTGACTAGGCCTAAGACATTTTCTTGCCTATTGACAGCTTGCCAGAAGCTGATTTCTCCTTCGCCCTTAATAATGGCTTCAATGTTTTCTGAAAGCCATTTTTCATATTCATAACTAACTTCTGGGCCGCCTAAAATAATGCGATATTGATGAGGCTTTAAGGCTCTAACCAATTCTTTTGTCTTTTCACTATTCCATATGTAGACACTTATGCCAATGACATCAGGCTTGATATTTTCGATATCATCAATTACTTTAGAAGTATTATCCTTAAGCGTATATTCTTTAATAATTACATCATGACTTTTATCTCTGGCGACAAAAAGCCAACGAAGAGCGAGATTAGGATGGATGTACGAGGCATTAAAAGTCATCAATAACACTTTTGACATAACTACATTATAATATATTAAAATAAGATTATGAGAAATATTAGCCTAGAGATTTGTTGCGGCGGTATTGAGGATGTCATAAGTGTAGCTGATTTAGCTATTGATTGTATAGAACTTAATAGTGCCTTAGAATTAGGTGGTCTAAGTCCTAGTTTAAGTAGCTTAAAGTTAGCCAGAAAACTATATACTGGTAAGCTAGTGACTATGGTAAGGTCTATGCCAGGCGGCTTTAATTATAGCGAAAATGAGTTAGCCACGATGTATAGGGACGCCGAGATATTTTTAGAAAATGGCAGTGATGGTATCGTCTTTGGCTGTCTTGATGAAAATGGATATATCGCTATAGATATCCTTAAAGATTTTGTCGATTTAGCCAAGAAATATCATAAGGAATTCATCTTTCATAAAGCTTTTGACTATTTAATTAATCAAAATGAAGAGATAAAAAAACTTATTGATTTAAAAGTCGATAGAATATTGATGATGGGTAATAGTGACCTTGATACATGTGCCAAAAATATTAGATGTTTAATCAATAATTATGGCAATAAAATTGAAATTCTTGCTGGCGGTGGACTAAATGAAGACAATATTGTCGATTTTATAAATGTGAGTGGTGTGAAGATGGTTCATGGCACTTTTAAAGAAGCTAGTTATGATTCTATAAGCTCTGGTTCTCGCTATTATGTGAGCAGAACTAGAGTTGAAAAGGTGCTAGGACTAATAAAAAAGTAGCTAATAATAGCTACTCAGTTAATGCCCAATATGGTACGTCGAATCCCCGACGGATAATGACTGATTTTTGAAATTCGGTCTGATTTAAAAAATGAAGTATTTCTTCTTCTTCACTTTCATTGACACCAATTAAGACTTTAGTCTCTAAATTCTTAGTCAATATGTCAGCACAGACGATAATAGAATTAACTTCTTTTTTACCACTGCCGACAAAGCAGGAAATCAAATCTTCATTTTCATCATCCAAAGTTTTCAGTAAGCCATAATCGCATGGGTACTGTAGATTTGGATACTTGGGGTGTAAACTTCCTTTCTCTTGAGTCAACACAAAGTCACTAGAAAGGTACAATGTGTCTACCTTTTGCCAAAAAAGGGCATTATTTTCAAATTCACTCATTTTATACCTCAAAAAAATTGTAACATATTTTCATATTTATGTAAACTTTTTCGAAAATGAGCTAAATATTGTGTTTTAGCTTGATGTGGAGCCTATCTAATAAGTCATTGAGGTCATAGATACCTGACATTTCCATGGTCTTTAAAATAATCAAAAGACAAGCTCTTGCGTCACTTAAAGCGTGATGGTGGTCGAGTTCAATATCCAGATGTTCGCTGATAGTATTGAGTTTATGATTGATGAGATTAGGAAAGACTTTACGAGCAAAGATGACACTATCGAAATATAAATTATTAAAGTGTTTAAGGTCATAGAGGTCAAGGGTGGCATTAAGAACACCTAAGTCAAATCTGACATTATGAGCAACGATGATGGCATCCTTTAATAGCTCTTTTAGTTTTTCATAATAAGTATCAAAACTAGGAGCGTTCTTAACATCTTTATAGCTTATTCCATGAATAAAAGTATTAGTGAAATAATTATAATCAGATTCAGGTTTAATCAGCCAATTATATTCTTCGATAGTTCCATCTTCATATATACAGATACCTAGCTCACAAGGGCTGCACAATTTACTATTGGCTGTTTCAAAATCAATGGCAGCAAGTTTCATTTTTTCTTATTCTTTTTCTTCTTATTCGGAGCATACATATTTAGTATTCTTTCGATGCGATGAGGGTCGAAACATTCAACTACTTCGGTATGACCATCTTCTAATTCGAAACATAATTCATCATTGTATACTTTTTTGATATATGACCAATTCACAATTTCATTATAGTAGATCATGACACAGTCATTATGGTTGGCCTTATTATAAATTACGACATAGTCGGTAGAAAACTCTAGTAGGATGCGATTAGGCAAAAAGATGATGGCGAAAAAGCCGATAGCCGTAATGGCATAACCAGTGATTTGTAGATTAGAGCTCATAGAAAAAATGATGCCCACAATAGTCGAAAAGATAATTAGGAAATAGGGTTTGGCATCAACTTTAAAATCAACTATTCTATCAATTGGTAGGTTGTAAGATTTGATAGCTTTACTTTTCACAAGGCTATTATACCATAGTTTGTGTTATGATATTGTAGGTGAAAAATATGAAAAACTTTACATATACAAAGATACATCAAGATGCGAAGAGTAAGGCGCGTCTTGGCAAACTTAATGTTTTTGGAAAGGAAGTAGAGACACCTGTCTTTATGCCAGTTGGTACTTTGGCAACTGTTAAATTCTTGTCACCAGAAGATATCAAAAAAATAGGGGCATCTATCATTCTTTCTAATACTTATCATCTGTGGTTAAGACCAGGAGAAAAGACGATAGAAAAGGCTGGAGGCATTCATAAGTTTATGAACTATGATGGTCCTGTTCTCACTGATAGTGGTGGTTTTCAGGTCTTCTCTTTAGCTAAAAGGCGCAAGATTAAAGAAGAGGGAGTAACCTTCCAATCACATCTAGATGGAAGCCGTCTATTCATGTCACCAGAAGATAGCATTCATATCCAAGAGAAGATAGGTGGTGATATCGCCATGTCTTTTGATGAATGCATACCTTATCCTAGTGAATATAAGTATGTCAAGGATTCAATGGAACGCACACTTCGCTGGGCAAAAAGAGGATTAAATGCCCACAGTCGTGAAGACCAAGCACTGTTTGGCATTGTGCAGGGTGGCGAATTTGAAGATTTACGCCGTTATTGTGCGCAAGAATTAGTGAAGATGGACTTTGATGGCTATTCTATTGGCGGTACATCGGTTGGTGAAGATAAAAAGACGATGTATAAGATGATTGATTATAGTATTGAGAACTTGCCAGAAGATAAGCCTCGCTATCTCATGGGTGTCGGTGCTGTCAATGATATCTTAGAAGGCATTGAAAGAGGGGTCGACATGTTCGATTGCGTCTTGCCAACTAGAATTGCAAGACATGGAACCTTGATGACCAGTCAGGGAAGAATTAATATTAAGCGCAATATTTATAAAGAGGACTTCAGCCCACTAGATTCTGAGTGCGATTGCGAATGTTGCAAGAATTATACTAAGGCCTATTTAAATCATCTTTTTAGAACTAATGAAGGGTTGGGTGCAAGACTTATGTCTATTCATAATCTACGTTTCTTGATTAGATTAGTTGAAGGAGCACGCGAGGCGATAAAAGAAGATAGATTCTTGGAATATAAAGAAGAGATACTTAAAAATTATGGTTTTGATGAAAGGGGATTTTAATGGATATCAATGAATTTGATTTTAAATTACCTGAACGTCTAATCGCCCAACATCCAAGTGATAAGCGCGATGAATCTAGACTTATGGTCTTACATAAAAATACTGGGCTTATTGAGCATCGTCACTTTTATGACATCATTGACTATCTAAAGCCTGGCGATGTCTTGGTGCGCAATAATTCTAAGGTTATACCTGCAAGATTATATGGCATCAAGGAACCGACGGGGGCACAGGTTGAATTATTAATCTTGAAGATTAAAGAAGATGATATTTGTGAATGTCTATGTGGTAATGCCAAGGCCATTAAGTTAAATACGATTATCAATTGTGGCGACATCTTAAAGGCAGAATGCATAGAAGTTAGAGAAGAAGGTATTCGTCTATTCAAGATGCATTATGAAGGAATCTTCCTTGAAATATTAGAAAAACTAGGACAAATGCCTTTACCGCCATATATTCATGAAAAGTTGAAAGATCAAAGCCGTTATCAAAATGTCTATGCTTCTATCTTAGGCAGTGCTGCCTGTCCGACAGCCGGCTTACATTTTACTGAAGAATTAAATGATAAGCTATTGGCTAAGGGTATAGAGATAGAAGAGGTCACACTCCATGTGGGGCTAGGTACTTTTAAGCCGGTGAAAGTAGAGAAGATAGAAAACCATCATATGCATCATGAGTATTATATGATGAAAGAAGATGTGGCTGCGCGTTTAAATAAGGCGAAAGAAGAGGGAAGAAGAATTATCTCAGTAGGTACTACATCAACTAGAACATTAGAGACTATCTATGCCAAATATGGTTGTTTCAAAGCATGTGATGGGCAGACTGATATCTTTATCTATCCGCCTTATGAATTTAAGGCTATTGATTGTCAGATTACTAATTTCCATCTTCCAAAATCAACCCTCATCATGATGATTAGCGCCTTCGCATCTAAAGAGATGATTATGCATGCTTATCAAGAAGCCATCGATAATGAATATCGTTTCTTCTCTTTTGGTGACAGTATGTTTATCGACAATGAGTAAATATCATCAAGAATTTAAAAAAGAAGTAGCTTCTTTAGAAGACAGAAAGAAGTTACTCTTACATGTATGTTGTGGTCCTTGTAGTGTCTATCCTTTGATACTTTTAGATAAGTATTTTGATATTACTATCTATTATACAAATGACAATATTTATCCTAATAGCGAGTATCAAAAGCGTCTAGGAGAACTTGAACGCTATCTAAAGATGATAGAGGATGAACATTATGTCAAATTAGTTATTCCCGAAAGTCATCAAGAGGATTTTCTAAAGGCTATATCTAAATATAAGGATGATAAAGAAGGATATCGGCGTTGTGTCAAATGTTATGGGTTGCGCATGAGAGAAGCATTTAAGTATGCAAAAAGTCACCACTTTGATTATTGCACAACTGTCATGAGTATATCTAATCATAAAAATGCTAATTATATTAATGAACTAGGTAAGAAATTAGAGCAAGAATATGGCATTAAGTTTCTTATCAGTGACTTTAAAAAAGATGGTGGTATAGAAAAGAATAATGAATTAAATAGCAAGCTAGATCTCTACCATCAATCATATTGTGGTTGTCTATATTCTTATATCAATAATGAGAAAAAGTAAAAAGCCGATGTGTTATGGATATGCATCGGCTTTATATTTTATTCGAGATTTTCTCTGGCGATTGCCAACATCAGTTTTATACGGTTTTCCTGATTGACATTGCTGGCACCGGGGTCATAGTCGATAGGGACGATATTACAAGTAGGATCAAGTTCTTTTATTTTTCTAATCATACCTTTACCGACGATGTGATTAGGAAGACAACCGAATGGTTGCGTACAGATGATATTCTTAACACCAGAAGCATTTAATTCCATCATCTCACCAGTTAATAACCAACCTTCACCCATCTTGGTTCCGATATTGATGACTTTACTAGCTTCATGAATTAGATTATTAAAATCATTCGGAACATCAAAGCTTGAATTTTCTTTGAT
>CASEQH010000049.1 GCA_949290085.1 uncultured Bacillota bacterium
ATGATACCAGCTGTACCTTCTGGTCTTAAAGTGAGACTATCTCCACTGCTTGTCGTAAAGGTATACATCTCCTTAGTGACCATATCACTTGTATCATTGTCCTTTGCGAAGACTTTAGTATTTTCAAGTACTGGCGTCTTCATCAACTTAAATCCATACAAGTCTAAAAAATGCTTAAAGAGTGTATTTACTTTTTCAAATTTGAGCATTTCGCTCGGTAAGATATCATATGTTCCTTTTACTGTCTGATAAGCCATGTTCCCTCCCTTAATAAAATAAAAAACGTCCTCTAAGGACGTATAATTACGCGGTGCCACCTTAGTTCATAAATAAACTTATGCCCTTAACTTCTTAACGCGAAGTGACGTCTTTCGAGTCTCCAAATTGTCCCTTAACTATCAACTCAGGGATTTGCACCAAACATCCCCTCTCTTAGCAGTTGATAAGCTAATTCTTTTCTTCATTGACACATCTACTTTAACATTTCAATGTGGATATTTCAATCTTTTTCAATTTCCGATATTATTTTAATGAAGAGGTAATAAAATGAATGAAAAATTAAGAATCAGATATAACGAGATGAAGGATAAACTTCTAGAACTAGAAGAAGATACTAGCGAAAGTATCAATTCCCAATTAGAAGAGTTAGCATCCAAGACTGATGATGGGATAAACAACTATCCAAACTTAAAAAAGGCTTTAATTGATGAGACAAAAATCCTTGATGAAGCGACTGAAATATTTGAAAGAGTAGCTAAAAAGACTAAGATGTCTTCAGATATCATCAAGACTTCTATCAAGGAAGCTGAAGAATATGGCGAGCAGATATCTAAAGGAAAACGCTTTGTCAATAAGACCAATGCCCAAATCGACTATGAAGAGAATAAACAAAAGCACTTCGCCAGAGGTAATACTTTTTATAAACTATTCTGGGTCTTCTTTATCGGCTGTTTTGGTGGAGTAGTCATCGAAACACTATTTTGTATAGTCACTAGAGGACATTATGAAAGTAGAGTAGGCCTGATATATGGTCCATTTAATCTAGTCTATGGTTTTGGCGCCTTAGCTCTTTCGGCTATTTTATATCAATACAGAAATCGTTCAAAGATCTATTCCTTTGCAGGGGGATTTGTGGTCGGCAGTATCATTGAATATCTCTGTTCCTTCTTTCAGGAGATGGTCTTTGGCTCTGTATCTTGGGATTATTCCCATATGCCATTTAATATCAATGGTCGTATTTGTCTATTATATTCTATCTTCTGGGGTATTCTTGGGGTTTTATGGATTAAAGAAATATATCCACGCATGGCAGAATTAATTCTTAAAATACCAAATAAAATAGGCAAGGGATTAACCGTTGCCTTATTGATATTTATGATTTTCAACTCTTTCATGTCTGGCGTTGTCGTCTTGCGTTGGTCTAATCGTATTAATGGTGAAGCACCAATGACTGTCTTAGGCGAATATGCCGATGAGCACTATCCTAATGAAAGAATGGAAGAAATCTTTCCTAATCTAACCTTTGTGAAAGATGATAATGTCTAAATAATCTTATAACCGCCAACCGGTCTAATACTAAAGACGAAGCATGAGCCTTCACCAAAGATGCTCTCCATCGTCTTTTTATATTCTTCTAAGCTTTCTTTTGGTACAAAAGCTTGTATTGTGCCAGCTAAGCCGCCACCATGAACTCGATAAGCACCCTTACCCTTTAATAGTTCTTCCGAAACACATAAAGCGATAGATAGCTCTTGCTTAGTAATATCTTTTGGCGTATAGACATTTTGCAGATACATATAGCTAGAATAGCCTGATTCGATGATCAGTTTTTTAAAGCTTTCTAAATCATGAGATTTAAGCGCAGCCACTTCATCTAAGACGCGCTCAGTCTCATTTTCAAAATGTAAAGCGCGAAGTATAGCTCTATCCGATAATTTTTCACGCAATATTCTAATATTAGCTAAGATATCTTCTTTTTTAACTCTTGATAAGACATCTTGTCCCAAGGCCTTAGCCACCTTTTTCATCTCTATAGGCATGAGACTATATTCATCAGCTAAGTCGGCATGGTCACCTCTTGTATCAATTATACATAATGCCAAATCACTATGGGCGAAATCAAAATCTATCTTTTCAACTTTAGGATTTTCTTTATCATAGAAGTCGATAGTGACAAAGCCACCAATAGATGAAGCCATCTGGTCCATTAGACCACTAGCCTTCATAAAATAATTATTCTCCGCAAACTGTCCCACTTTGGCAATAGTGATAGGGTCAACACTTCCATCATTATATAGATGAGATAAGATATTGCCCAATAATACTTCAAAGGCAGCACTGGATGAAATGCCTGAACCTTTTAAAACAGTACTATGAGTATAAGCTTTAAAGCCACCTATCTTAAAGCCTAATTCCTTAAAGCGATATAAAGTTCCTCTGATTAAACCTTCGCTGGTTGATTTTTCGTCTTCTCTTATCGCTAAGTCATCAATTCTAACTGGTTTAACTTCAAAATCATCAGCATAATATTCACATACATCATCGCACTTACATACGACACAAGCGATGTCCATATTGACACTAGCTGCTAATACTCTGCCCAACTGATGGTCAGTATGATTACCACCCACTTCAGTACGACCTGGAGCAGTGATTAGATGAGCATCGACATTGCCAAACTTGTTCAAAGCCTTATCTAGTAAATCTAGATATCTCTCTTTTTCTTTTGTGATGTCTTCAAGACATGTGAGCATCTTAAATTGTTCATCAAATTCCCCATCACTTATCGCTTTTTTTAAATCTTCAATATACATATTAATCCATCTCCCTTATTATAAATAATGTTTCATGATACATCTTTTCATCCTTTAATAAGATAGGCTTTTTATGGTCTTTACAATTAATCGCATTAGGATAATATTGTGTCTCAAAACAGATAGCAGACCTTCTAGGATAAGTAGCATTCATCTTACCCTTAGAATTACCTTCTAAGAAATTAGAAGAATATAAATGCATACCTGGCAAATCCGAATAGACCTCTAGCTCTAACTTATTGTTGTCATAAGTACAAAAATGTCTAAAGCCCTCACCTTTAATTATATAGTGATGATCATAACCATTAGCATTTACTATCTGCTCATGCCTAATATCGATATCTTGACCTATTTTTTTACGTTTTCTAAAGTCAAATGGTGTATTACTTACTTCCAATACTTCGTTATGGGTACAACCATCACTATCAACCATGCCTATATAATCAGCATTAATGAATAAATAGTCATCTAAAATACTATCACTTGTCACACCGTTAATATTAAAAAAAGCATGGTTACAAATATTTAATAAAGTATCTTCATCACTTTGACCACGATAGGAATATTTTAAGCCATCATCTAGTAATTCATAGACTACTTCGACATCTAGATTTCCTGGATAGCCCTCTTCCCCATCTTTAGATAGATAGTGGCAAATTAATTTATTGTCTTCTTCTTTGATCTTCCAATGTCTTGTATCAAATGCCTTATTACCGCCATGTAATGAATTAGGGCCATTATTTATGGGCACATGATATTCTTTATTATTTAAGATAAATCTACCCTTTTCAATCCTATTACATACTCGTCCAATGGTCGCATTCATATAGCGGACATCATCGATATAGGAATGAACATTTTCAAAGCCCTGCACAATATCTAAACCATGATATTTAAAATTGCAAAGCGTAGCGCCATACTCACTGACACTGATTTCTAAATCATTATTACTAATCGTATATAGATAGTAATCTTCTCCATTATAATTTTCTAAAAAATGCTTCATGTTACTCCTTATATGTAAGCGTTTTATCTATAATATAATCTTACTTCAAAAATCATTAAAAAAGAAGTCCCTTTATCTAGGACTTCTAATATTATTTAATGACTCTATCAACCGATATAACACTATTGATCTTTAAAAGATTAGCCATGATGGTCTCTAAATGTTCAAGGTCTTCAACCACTAATGTCATATTGGCTGTAGCCGTCAAATCTTCACGATTTACTGTCACATTGACACCTAATAGAGTAGCTTTATATTGAGCGATGACAGTGATTAAATCAGTCAATAAGAAGTTTCTATCCTTACAATAGATGCGAATATCGGTTTCATATTTAATATTTGGATCTTTTTCTTCATCCCATTCAACACTGATGAGGCGTTTCTTTTCATTGCGAATATTAGGACAATCTTTACGATGAACTTTAATGCCTTGTCCTTTAGTCACATAGCCGACTATCTCATCGTGATAGATAGGATTACAACACGAAGCCATACTAATCTTCATCGAATCAACGCCTTCGATGATAATACCTGTTTTAGAAGTTGAAGCCTTACGTCTTGTCTTATTCTTTTGAAGAATTTGATTTAGGGTATCCTTATTTAATTCCTTCTTAGAATACTTGACCAATTTTTCAATGACAGCTTGAGTTGATAAAGACTTACAACCGATGGCATACATGAATTCGTTATAGTTAGAAATCTGGAAGTGACTATAGATATTTTCGAATTTCTTAGTATCGAAATATTCATCGACATCAATACCCCTTCGTTTCATGTCAACTTTTAAAAGCGTCTCGCCCTCTTTAATAGTCTCTTGGCGTTGTTCAGTCTCTTTTTTAGCTAGATAAGCCTTAATCTTATTGCGGGCATTATTGGTCTTAACTATCTTTAACCAGTCTTCGCTAGGTCCAGAATTCTTATTAGTCTTAAGTTCGACGACATCGCCTGTCTTTAAAGGTGTATTTAAGGGTACTAAAGTCTCATTAACTAGGGCGCCTACTGTTTGATGTCCCACTTCAGTATGAATGCGATAGGCAAAATCAATGGGTGTTGAGCCATTAGGCAAGTCAATGATTCTACCCTTTGGCGTCATGACATAGATATTGGCATTAAAAACATCTTCGATGACCGTATTCATATAAGTATTGGCATCGATGCTGCTCTCTTCAAAGGCTTTAAGCCACTCTAATTCTTTAACTATCTCGCTTTGTTCCTTGCGATGATTTTCACCTTTTCCCTCTTTATATGACCAATGGGCAGCAATACCTTTTTCAGCTATGGAATCCATCTCTTCGGTACGTATCTGTACTTCAAAGATACGGCCATCTATACCGACAATAGTCGTATGTAATGATTGATACATGTTGGTCTTAGGCATGGCGATATAGTCTTTTAAACGACCAGGAATAGGACGATATGAGGCATGAATATAGCCTAATATCTCATAACAATTTAATTCTGTCTTAGTGACAATACGAATTGCTAATAAGTCTAATATCTCTTCAAAGCGTTTATGCTTAGTCTCCATCTTCTTATAGATGGAATATAGATGTTTACTACGACCAAAGATTCTAAAGGAGATATTGTGCTCATTTAAGGTATGAGAGATATCTTCTATCATCTTTTTGACATATTCATCACGCTCTGACTTCTTATTTTCGACAAGTCTTGCTATCTCATGATATTTTTCATTATTCAAATAGTAGAAACATAAGTCTTCTAGCTCATTTTTAATCTCGGCGATACCTAGACGATGAGCGATAGGTGCATAGACTTCTAAAGTTTCTTGAGCTATCTTTTTTTGTTTCTCAGGTGGCTGATATTCTAGAGTGCGCATATTGTGAAGACGGTCAACCAATTTTACTAAGATGACGCGTACATCCTTAGCCATGGCGATAAATATCTTGCGGTGATTAGCAGCCAGATATTCCTTTTCATCCTTAAATTCTAGATTGCCAATCTTTGTTACTGCTTCGACGATATTATAGATCTCTTCGCCAAATTCACTCACAAATTCTTCTTTGGTAACCCCACAATCCTCAACTACATCATGCAAAAAGCCAGCGCTTATCGTCACTGGTGAAGAATGAAGCTGAGCTAAGACATAAGCAACATTTAGTACATGGATGAAATATGGTTCACCACTTTTTCTAAATTGACCACTATGTTTCTCTTCAGCATAGTTATAGGCTTTTTCAATCAGGTTTAATGAATCTTGATTCTTGATATAAGATTTGACCTGGTCGTAAAAGATTTCTTTAGTGAGGACTATCTTCTTCATATCTTTTTATAAAAATCGAAGTTACCTTCGATTTAATACTCCATTAAAGTTAAAACTTCATAATCTTTCAGTTTATCACGGCCATGAAGTTCTTTTAGTTCGATGAGAAAGGCACAACCAACTACTTCGCCACCTAAGCTTTCTACTAAGCGAATAGCCGCTTCAATAGTTCCACCAGTAGCTAGTAAGTCATCGACAATCAATACCTTTTGACCCTTAGTGATGGCATCCTTATGCATATGCAATTCATTTGTTCCATATTCTAATTCATAAGAATAAGATATTGTTTCACGAGGTAATTTATTAGGCTTACGTACAGGGACAAAACCAATACCTAATTCATAACTAACTGGGCATCCAAAGATAAAGCCTCTAGATTCAGGTCCAACCACGATATCTGCCTTAACCTTCTTAGCGAACTCGATGATTTGAGCTGTAGCTTCATGGAAAGCTTCACCATCTTGCATAAGCGTTGTAATATCATAAAATAAGATGCCTTCCTTAGGAAAATTAGGTACTTCAGAAATATATTTTTTTAAATCCATAACTTGCCCCCCTTTAAAAAACAATACCATTATAACATTAATATATTAAAATAAAGCCTGAATTTGCATAGACAGATGATTTTTACGATAGGAATCTTCCTTTAAATAACCAACTACCCGAGAAAAAGACAAATCGTAATCATCCCTTTTAAAACTGATAGCACCCAAACCATTGTCAAACTGAAATTTAGTATACATCTGTTTAATGAGATAACGTGATTTAACATTTACATTGTCAAGATAAAATAGAGGTTCTTCAAAACCAGTACCAAATGGTTGCATCTTGATGAGTAAATTTAATGTATCATCATTTAATTCATCATCGTATAAAGGAATACAATTAACCATTTTATCTTCATAACTGCAAGGTGTAGCTTTAATTTCTTTAATAAAACTAGCTAAGGCTTCTTTTTTCAAAGCGACTCCAGCTGCTTGCTTATGTCCGCCTAAAGTCTCAAAATATGTTTCAAAATTCTTTAGATGATGCAAGATATCAAAGTCGTCAACACTTCTAGCACTACCTTTGATGAGATCTTTGCCTGGCGCCAAGATTAGACATGGCTTATGAATATTTTTAGCTACCTTATTAGCTACTAAGCCACATAGACCTTCTAAGAAATATTCATCATAGATGACACAAAAGTCACTATCGTCTACTAGAGTTAAGGCCTTTTTAGACATGACATCACTTAAGTCCTTGCGCAAATTATTAATCTTTTTAATCTTGTCAGCTCCATCTAGCAATTTAATATCATCTTCTTCTAAGAGATACTTAGGTAAGATATTGACATTAGAGCCCTTATCAATTCTAGATATTGAATTAATCTTCGAGGCGACAAGAAAAGACAAGTCATCATAAGTATAATTAGCCTTTTTACCGCTGATGGCATTAATAGCTTTTATATTACCTTTATTTAATATCTTTTTAGCCATCTTGATAAGATGACGATTATAACCAAATACTTCAACCATATCCGCATTAGTAGCTATACCTGATAGAGCTAAAATCTTATCGTCACTTTTAAACATCGATGACAATAAGTAACATAAACCACTGGCACAGGCTTTCTCATATTCTCTTTTTAATAGTCTTCCATGTAAGATATAATCGGCATCAGGTAATTCATTATATTCATGATGGTCAATGATAATAGTCTTAATATTTGCCTCTTTGGCCTTTTTAATAGCCTCATTTGCAACAATACCATTATCGACCGTCAATAAGACATCAAAATTATAATCTATAGCTTTTTGAACATGACTTAAAGACAAGCCATAACCTTCATTAAAACGCGAAGGAATATAATAATTAGAAGCTATGCCTAAATGGTCTAATAAGTCTTTAATTATAGTGGTCGCACATATGCCATCACAATCAAAATCCCCTATGATTAATACTTTAGAACCCTTTAGATTTAAAAAGACTTCCCTTCCTTTAATCAAAGCTTCTTGATTATAATCAATCACAAAGTCATCATTAAAGATATCATCATAATTA
This sequence comes from uncultured Bacillota bacterium, assembly GCA_949290085.1. GTDB lineage: Bacteria > Bacillota_I > Bacilli_A > Erysipelotrichales > Erysipelotrichaceae > CALUZH01. The sequence continues at coordinate 8,144 of CASEQH010000049.1, forward strand.
AAAGAAGAATAACTGCCTATTATTCTTTCTTTTAAATTGAGACTGGAATTGCTAAATGAATATTTCATAATTCTTTAACTAACTCTTTAAAGTGTTCACCGCGTTCTTCATAATTATTAAATTGATCCCAACTAGCACACATTGGTGATAATAATATTACATCACCCTCTTTAGCATCTTTATATGCTTTAAGTAATGCTTCATCAAGATTATCAAAAACTTGAGCATCAGGATATAATGTCTTTAATTCATCTTTAGTTTCACCAAAGACATACATCATCTTAATTCTATCTAAATATGGCTTGACAGCATCAAAACCGGTCTTTTTATCATAGCCGCCAGCCAATAGACAAACAGGCTTATCAAAAGCTTTTAAAGCGACAATAGTTGAATCAGGATTAGTCCCCTTTGAATCATTATAGAAAGAAATGCCGTTTTTAGTATCAACATATTCTATGCGATGCTCAACACCTTTAAACTTTCTTATAACTTCTTGTATATTATTAATACTAACGCCCATCTTATAAGCCATACATGCAGCTACCATCGCATTTTGAACATTATGCATACCTACAAGTTTCAAATCTTTGATATCAAATAGTATTTCATCATGTAGATAGACATAATGATCTTTAATATATAAATCGACATCTTGTCTATTTAATGAATAAGTGATTACCTGACATTTTATACTATCTCTATCAACATATTTAAGAATATTTTCATCATCCATATTGAATAAGAAATAATCATTTTCATCCATATTCTGATAGATCAAAGTCTTAGCTTTATAATATTTATCTAAATCTTTAAAATAATCGATATGATCTGGTGTTAAATTAGTAATAACAGCGACATGTGGATGAAACTTAGGCATACCTAATAATTGAAAAGCGGCAACTTCGATAGCGACTTTTAATTTCTCAGCTTGATGTTTCATCACCACTTCACTAAGTGGCAAACCAATATTGCCACAAGCTTCACTATTAGCACATATTGTCTTTAAAAAAGTACTTAATAAAGTAGTGATAGTTGTCTTACCATTGGTACCAGTGATAGCTCCATATTCATAATTTACATATCTAGAAGCTACTTCAATCTCATTTAAGATTTCATATCCTGCATCTTTAAAATATTTCACAAATGGCACATGATATGGGATGCCAGGATTCTTTACAATAAAGTCATAATCTATCTCTTTAAGTATATCAGGATGTCTATTATCATATACTTTAATACCTAAAGCTATTAATTCTTCCTTTTCATCAATAGTCTTACTATCTGTCAGATATACTTCATATCCCTTAGTAATTAAAAGTTTAGAAACTGCTATACCACTTCTAGCAGCACCAATGACTAAAGCTTTCATTAAATACCAACTCCTACAAGTAGACCAATTATGGCACAAATAATACCTACAAGATAAAATCCACGAATAATCTTTTTATCTTTCGCGCCTTTTAATCTAAAGGCATAATGTATTGGTGTATATAAGAATACTCTTCTATGGAATAACTTAACTGATGTTAATTGTATACATACACATAACATCTCAATTACAAAGACTCCGCCCACAAAGAACAAGGCAATCTCTTGATCTAGCACAATAGCTAAAGAAGTAAATAAAGCACCTAGAGCTAAAGAACCACTATCACCCATATAAATCTTGGCAGGTGCTCTATTAAAGTGTAAATAAGCTAATAAGCTGGCTAAGATGCCAATAATCAATAAGCTCAAATCAAGTTCATTCTCTAAGAAAGAAAAGATTAAAAATGGTATCAAGGCAATAAATGATACTCCAGCACATAGACCATCCATGCCATCTGTAAAATTAACTGCATTAGCTTCAGCAGCATACAAAAGAATCATAAATGGTAAATATAATAAACCAAGTGATATTTCAATATTTAGATATGGAATAGTTATCGCATTGTCTATCACATTAGGGAATAAGAAGTAAATAATTAAAGCGAATAAAAGTTGTAAGAATAGTTTTAATTTAGGATGCAGTCCATTATTATTCTTAAATAAGATAATCAATAAGTCATCTAAGAAACCGATGATGGCAAATAATAGATAACTTACAGATACCATCAAAAACTTTTCATCTCTATAAATAGTCGGATAAGCAATAAAGATTAAAAGTGTCGGTATAACTACAAATAAGATGCCACCCATAGCTGGAGTTTTATCTTTGTGTTTATACTCCTCGATGGCATATTCACTTACTTCCTGAAATAAATCATGTGATTTTAATAAAGCGATAAACTTTGGCATGATAAACATTATCAAGCCAAATGATCCCAAAGTAACAATTAGTACAAGTAATAAAAAATCCATACTCAAAAATTATACAATTTATAAACTTATACTTCAATCAAAATCAAATCTTATATATTTCGTATCTAATATCTGTCCACCATCATCAAAACATAAAACAATAGTATAATTCTCTCTATCTACTCTTATTGTTTCTAGTAAGTTGTCATAATTATCGTAAGTCATAATTTCTACATAACTAACATCTTCACCAAGTTCTATATTTTGATAATCAGCATATTGTTCAGGAAGATTATTATTAGAAGCTATCTCTTCATCATCCTCGTTATAATAGGTCATTACAAATGATGAAACTGCAGTTTCAAGATTGAATGTCAATTCAAAAGAAAATTCATCACCCCTAAAGATAGTATTATCTCTAATTGTTCTATTATCAAAAGATGTATCAGTATCAAAATATAGACCCTTTTCATCTTGATATAGATAATATGCACTAACTGTATTATTAGAATCTTCCTTAAGTTTATATGCTGCAGTAGCTATAGCGCCAATTGTATCTTCATCGATATTAGCTCCAAGGGTCAATGTTACTAATTTTTGATAACCTGCATAGATGGCATCAGCACTAGCTTCAAAATAATAAATGACCGCTGCATCTAAATCAAAGACATATCCCTCATCAGTAAATTCAGCATAAACCTTGGTATCGGCTTCT
>CASEQH010000050.1 GCA_949290085.1 uncultured Bacillota bacterium
AAACACCATAGGGGGTTTATAAATATGCCAAGATATAATTTCGATTCCAAAATACTCATCGATAAAGGTTGGTCTAAGGATAAAAAGTATTGTATTGAAGATGAAAAAGGGAATAAATATTTACTCAGAATTTCTCCTTTAGAGGAGTATGAAAAGAAAAAAGCAGAATTTGAGATCATGCATAAACTTGCGTCCATGCATATACCCATGTGTGAAGCCTTGGAATTCGGCACTTTAAAAGAGGGAATCTACTCCATTCAAACTTATATCGATGGCAAAGATTTTGAAGAGGTGATTAATAATTTCTCTAAAGATGAGCAATATGCCTATGGTTTAAAGGCTGGTAAGCTATTAAAGATAATGCATAGCATTTCTTTGCCTACTACAAATATTGAAAATTGGGATATTCGCTTCAACAAGAAGATTGATAAACGACTTGAAAACTATCAAAAATCACCAATTAAATATGATGGTGGTCAAGCCTTTATCGATTATATTAAGTCCCATAGATACTTATTAAAAGGCCGCCCCCAATCCTTCCAACATGGTGATTATCATATCGGCAATATGATGCTAGATAGAAATAATGACTTATACATCATCGATTTCAATCGCTTTGACTATGGTGACCCTTGGGAAGAGTTTAATCGCATCGTCTGGTGTGCTCAAGCTAGTCCCTACTTTGCCAGTGCCATGATTAACGCATATTTCAATGATGAAATACCGGAAGAGTTTTGGAAGCTACTAGCCCTTTATATCGCCACTAATACCATATCATCTGTAGTTTGGGCTATTCCTTTTGGACAAGCAGAAATTGATACGATGTTAAAACAGGCTCAAGATATTCTAAGTTGGTATGGCAATATGACAAAGACTATTCCTAATTGGTATATTAAGTGCCTGTGATTTAGCGAAACAAAGTGGGCTAATGCTCACTTTTATATAATTGTTAAATATCTTCTAATTTACTAATTAATTTACTTATGAGCATACTACATGCTAAGTGCTATTATGATGATAGGCAGAGAAAAAGAATTGCGCTCTTAATGATTGCAATCGTTTAGAATATTTGACCATGTATGGAAAAAGACAAGTTGGCAAAACGACATTACTACAAGAATTCAGTAAGAAAACTAATTCAATCTTCTATCTTACAAGAAAAAAAGATGTGCTCAATCTCGAAGATTTTTCCAAAACTGTACAGCTTCATTTCAACCATAGCTATATAGCTCCTTTTCAAAGCTGGGAAGCTACTTTTAACGACATTTCCAATAATCTTACTGATAGAATTCTTATCATTATCGATGAGTTTCCATATATTGTTCAAGAGAGCCAAGTATCATGGAAAATGAAATAATGGATAGTAAGTCACCTTTGCACAATAGGCAAACTGCTACTCTTGAAATCAAGCCATTTAATTATTATGAAAGTGCAACCTTCTTCAAAGAGTATTCAAATGTCGATAAATTGATTGCTTATGGTATTCTCGGTGACATTCCAAGATACCTTGAAGCCTTTCCTAAATTAGATATTCAACTAATATTATTAAAGAAGGTTCTTATATGTATGGAGAAGCAGACAATTTTCTAAAGGCAGAATAAAAAGACGCTAATATCTATATTTAATACTTTCAGCCACTCTTTGGACAGAAATGGAATCATCGATATAGCCAACTATGTGCATGAAGATAAGGACAAAGTGACTAAATATTTATTGACACTGCAAACCTTAAGACTAATAGAAAAAGTGGTGCCTTGTGGTGAAAATAATAATTCGCGTAAGTCTATTTATACGATCAAAGATAACTTCTTTAGATTATACTATCGTTATCAATTCACCAATAATACATATTATTCAATCTTAGGGTAATAATCCGATAATCAAAGCCCAAGATGATGTAGATGCCATGGCCATTGATAAAAGTGGTAATAAAGCGATTTTCATGAAATGTAAGTTCACGTCTTTACCTATGATGAAGACCTTGTAACAGCGACTAATGCATTTACAAATATCAAAGAGAAATATCTATATTTCATAAGCCGTTCAACCTAAAAAAGACAAGCTGCTATCAATGACACAGTTTTATTAGAAAGTGATGATTTATTTCTCTAAAACTTAATTATCACAATAATAAAAAGAAGTATCTAAACTTATAATTCAAGGTCTAAATACTTCTTTTTAGTTTTAATTATCTCTACTATTTCCAAAGATA
>CASEQH010000051.1 GCA_949290085.1 uncultured Bacillota bacterium
AGGACCTACCGGTAGTGGTAAGTCAACTCTTATCAAACTTTTAAATGGTGAAGAGATACCTACATCAGGTGATGTCATCGTTCAAGATATTAATGTAGGTAAGCTCAAACATTCAAAAGTTCCTCTATATCGTCGTAATATCGGCGTTGTCTTTCAGGATTATCGACTCTTGCCACGCAAGACGACTTTTGAAAATGTCGCTTATGCTCTTGAAGTTGTCGATGCACCAAAAGATGAATTGCGTAAACGTGTAAGAGAAGTATTGAAATTAGTTGATATCTCTGAGAAGTCTAATGCCTTTCCATCGCAGTTATCAGGTGGTCAACAACAGCGTGTTGCTATCGCTAGAGCTATTGCCAACAGGCCGAAAATATTGATAGCTGATGAACCGACAGGTAACTTAGACCCTAGAAAAAGCGATGAAATTATTCGCCTTTTAGAAAAGATAAATAGAGAAGAAAAGACGACTATCATGATTGTAACACATGATACAGAGATAGTTAGACACCATCCAAAGCGCACTATTGCCATCGACAATGGCCATATTGTTGCTGATTTAGCTAAGGGAGGAATTATCTGATGTTTCATCGTTTTGCAAGACATGTCAAAGAAGGATTTATTGGTGTAGGACGTCACTTTGGTATGGCTATTTCATCGATAAGCGCTGTTACTATAACCTTAGTATTGATTGCCGTCTTTGGAGTTTTGACTTGGAATTTACAAGCTGTAACTGCTAATATTGAATCTTCGATCAGCATTGTCGTATCGGTTGATTATGAAGCAGAAAGCGAAGAGAGCTTAAATAATATTGAAGAAGAGATTTGGCAGATAGAAGGCGTGAGTTCGGTTGAATATCGCACTAAGGATGAAGAATTTGATTATTATGCCAATATGCAAGGCGAAGAGGAAAGGGAATTCTATGCACAATATCGCAATTCCAATCCCTTCCATGATGTCTTCTTAGTTAGTGTCGATGAAGGTTTAGCCATCAGTGAGATAACTGAAGAATTATCTTCAATCAATGGCGTCTATGGCGTCTATGATGGGGGTACTAATACTTATACATTAGTTAGCATTTTTGCCAATGTGCGCATCTTTGGCGGTATCTTAGTTATCGCTCTATGCTTACTTGCGACTTATCTTGTCTACAATACAATCAAGATTACTATCGCATCGCGCAGTGATGAGATTTGGATTATGCGTAATGTAGGTGCCAAGAATGGCTATGTCCGTGCACCATTTTTAGTTGAAGGTGTCATCATCGGAACTATGGGTTCTTTAGTACCTATCATCTTGACTGTCGCTGTATATTATCTAATTTATGACCGTTTAGGTGGTTCACTATTTGGAGCCTTTAATCTAGTCGCTCCATATCCTTTTGTATTATATATGTCGCTCATTCTACTCGGCATTGGTATCGTGGTAGGATTCTTAGGAAGCTATATTAGTGTATGTAAGTATTTGAGGGTAAGACGATGAGAAGAAAATTGATGTTGAGTCTTTTAGCTATTTGTATGCCTTTCATGTTATTTGAAGTGCATGCGGAAGATTATTCAGATAGAGAATATTGGGACGCTCATTGTGATGGTGTGCAATCTGAAGAATGTGATGCCTATCGTGCCTATCTTTTAGAAGAGAATAGAAATACTCTTGAAGATTTAGAAAATGCTTTAGATAATCTAGAAGAAAAATATGATGAAGCAGTACAATTAGCTAATGAAGCTAAAGCCCAGATAGATAGTTTAGCAGTTCAAATTGCAGCACTAAATATCGAGATTGCTGACCTTGAAGCCCAAATTAATGTCTTACAAGAAGATATAGAAAAAAATGAAGTTCTTGTTGAAGAATTAAATCAACGCGTATTAGAAAGAATGCGTGATGCGCAAGAGACCATGCATTTTAATACCTATCTTGATTTCTTACTTGGTTCTAGCAGTTTTGAAGACTTGATGCGTCGTAGCTATGGTATTGAAGCCATCATGTCTAAGGATGAAGAAGATAGGCAAGAATTAATCGAAGTCATTGAACAATTAGATAGTGATAAACAAAAACTTGATGAAAGTCGAAGTTCTCTAGATTCTAAACGAACCGAACTAGAAAATAGTCAAGCCTACTACTATCAGATAGAAGAAAAATATCAAGAATTGGCTGAAGGTATTCAAGTTCAGATTGAAGAAGTACAAAACGAGATTGATAATGTTCGTCAAAATTATTCTGATATCTTAGACCAGATTGGTGATATCTCTAATATTCCATCATCTGCCGGTCTATATTCGCCAGTTCCAGGAGCTTCTATCAGTGCCGGAACTTGGTATTATCCTGCTTCATTCGGTGGCGGTGTTCACTTAGGTGTCGACTATGCCGTATCATCGGGAACGGAAATATATGCACCAGCTAATGGCGTTGTCATCTTGTCGGCTGATGGTTGTCCAAGCACTGGCTATTTAGGCAGTGGATGTGGCGCTAATATCGGTGGCGTCTACGCTGGTGGCAATCAGGTAATCATGATAGTCTCTGCGCAAAATAGAGTATATGGTGTATCATTCTTCCACTTGCAACAGGGTTCCCCTACAGGTGTAGGAACGATATCTGAGGGAGACTATGTCGGCAGAGTCGGCAGTAGTGGTAACTCTTCTGGCCCACATTGCCATATTGAACTATACTATCTAGGCGAAGGTGACATGTCAGATATTCAAAATGATTATCTTCTCCGCGATTATACCCTAGGTTTTAATTGTGGATGGGGTAGTTATGCCTTAAACAGGCTATGTGAGAATGGCGTTGGTGCACCATGTCGTCTCCGTCCTGAATTATATTTTGGAGCTTAATAATTAGTCCCTGTTAATAAGGGACTTTATATATAGAGGGATTTATGGAAGAAGAAAAAGTAGTTTATAAATTAAAGAAACAGCCATTGTCTAGTGAGTTAAAGGAAAGAAAAGAGAAAAGAAAAAGAGGCATTTTTGTTGGCGTTTTAGTCATTCTCTTTTTGGTTCTAGGTATCTTTATTGGTCTAGCTGCTTCATCTTTAGATGATGGTTTAAATAGTGATGGCAATAAAATCTATAAGAAGTTTCAAGAAATTGAAAGATATATGAATAGCTTTTGGCTCTATGGCGATGATTATGAAGATTTAAACCAAGTCTTAGAAGATAATGCCTTCTATGGCATGACAAGTTTTGAAGATGATCCATATACTTCATATATGTCAGTAGAGGACTATGATGAATTCAATAGCAGTATCAATATGAATATTGTTGGAATTGGCATTACTTATATACAGTTAGATGATGTGACAACCATTATGCGTGTCTTAAAAGATTCGCCGGCTGAACAAGGTGGTTTAATGGCTGGAGATATCATTAAACACATTGATGGTATTGATATTAGCGGTATGACGACTGATGAGATTTCCAACTTAGCTTTAGGAGATGAGGGAACAGTAGTCAATATTGAAGTTATGCGAGATGGCGAAACATTATCCTTCGATATTGTAAGAGCGGCTATTGATGCGACTACTTATGCCTATAGTGAAGATGACTATGTCGTTTTAGATATCGATAGTTTTGGTGTGAATACATATAATGAATGCATTCATTATCTTGAAGATTATCGAGACTATGAAAAATTGATTATTGATTTGCGCGATAATACTGGTGGTTATCAAACTTCTGTGCAAGAGGTCGCTCATTTATTTCTTGGTGATGATGTCTTAGTGATGAGTCAGGAATTTAAAGATGGACATAGTGAAGAATATTACACGCTTGGCAGTGAACATTATGACAACTTTGAAGAGATAGTTGTCCTTATTAACGAGCATACTGCTTCAGCAGCTGAAGTTTTAGCTATCGCTTTAAAGGAGCAACATCCAAATGCTACTTTAATGGGTACTACTACTTTTGGTAAGGGTGTTGTACAGACATCATTTGTCTTAGATGATGGTTCGGTAATTAAAATAACTAGTTCCAAATGGCTATCACCTAATGGCGAATGGATTAATGGCATAGGTATTAAACCAGATGTCGAAGTATTATTAGATGATATCTTATATGAGATATATACGATGATGGAAGATGGTGATGTCTTAACCCTTGATTCAGTTTCACCATTTAATATCTTAGCTAGTGAGAGTTTAGAATTCTTAGGTTATGATATAGCTAGAAAAGATGGTTATTTTGATGAGAGTCTACAAGCCGCCATCAGTGCCTTCCAAGCAGATAAGGGCTTTGAAGTGACAGGAGAATTAGATTCTGCGACCTATGAGACCATCATTTCGAATGTGATTAAAGAGTGGGCGATGAATCCTCAAAAAGATAGACAGATGTTAGAAGCTATCGCCTATATAAGTGAGTGATATGTTTAAACTACATTCAGAATTTAAACCTAGCGGTGACCAAGGCAAGGCCATTGAAGAATTGGTTGATGGTCTAAATAAGCATCGCGAACATCAAGTATTATTGGGAGCGACAGGAACAGGTAAGACTTTTACCGTCGCTAATGTCATCGCCAGAGTGAATAAACCAACTCTGGTTTTTGCGCATAATAAGACATTGGCTGGGCAATTATATTCCGAGTTAAAGTCTTTCTTTCCAGAAAATAGAGTTGAATACTTTGTCTCTAATTTCGACTACTATCAACCAGAGGCCTATATGCCTAAGACTGATACCTATATCGAGAAAAATGCTGTGACTAATGATGAGATAGACATGCTCAGGATGTCAGCCTACAATTCACTTCTAGAAAGAAGAGATACGATAGTTGTCGCTTCGGTTGCCTGTATCTATGCCTCTAGTAATCCTCAAAGTTATAAAGATATGTTTTTTACTTTGAAGGTAGGAGAGACCATCGACAGACAAGAATTAATTAAAAAGTTAGTCATGCGTCAATATGTTCGAAATGACATCGATAGACTTAGAGGAACATTTAAGGTTAAGGGCGATGTCATTGAACTAGTGCCTGGTTATACTGACCAATATCTCATTCGCATTGAATTATTTGATGACCTCATCGAAAGAATTACGGAGATAGATCCAGTGACTATGAATGTCATCAATGGTTATTTGGTATATAATTTCTTCCCAGCTTCTGGTTACGCTAGAGATAGGCAAGACTTATTGATAGCTTGTGATGGCATTGAAAAAGAATTGGAAGAACGCCTAGAATATTTTAAAAAAGAGAATAAGCCATTAGAGTATGAACGTCTTGAGCAGCGTTGCCGCTATGACTTAGAAGCTTTAAGAGAGTTTGGTATGTGCAGTGGTATAGAGAATTATTCTATGCATATCGATCATCGTAAACCAGGGGAGAGACCATATAATCTCTTTGATTACTTCCCTGATGACTTTTTAATTATCGTCGATGAATCACATGTCTCCTTGCCACAGATTAGAGGTATGTATAATGGTGACCACGCTCGTAAACAGACCTTAGTCGACTATGGTTTTCGCTTGCCTAGTGCTTTAGAAAATAGGCCGATGACCTTCGATGAATTTGAAGAGATTAAGGCACCACGCATCTATGTATCGGCTACACCTGGCGACTATGAATTAGACTTAGTTGACCATCATGTGGTTGAACAAATCATTCGCCCTACAGGCTTACTTGACCCAATAGTTGAAGTGCGTAAGAGTGAAGGACAGATAGATGATATCTTACATGAGATACATGAAAATATTAAACGTGATGAAAGAGTCTTAATCACGACCTTGACGGTAAAGATGGCTGAAGATTTAACTGACTTTTTAAAGAAGCAAAATCTAAAAGTGGCCTATTTGCACCATGAGACTAAGACCTTAGAAAGAATAGAGACTATTCTAGAATTGCGTAAGGGAACCTATGATGTCTTAGTCGGTATCAACTTATTGAGAGAGGGTTTAGATATTCCAGAAGTATCTTTGATATTGATATTAGATGCTGACTCTGAAGGTTTCTTGCGTAGTGAACGCTCACTTATTCAAACAATAGGCAGAGCGGCTAGGAATGCTGAAGGACGTGTTATCATGTATGCGGATAGAATTACTGATTCTATGCAAAAAGCCATCGATGAGACAAACAGAAGAAGAAAGATACAGATGGCATATAATAAGGAACATGACATTGTACCTAAAACGATTAAAAAGTCAATCAATGAAGCAATTCATGGTAAAGAGACCAAAGCTATTGCCAGCAAATATATGAAGAAGAAATCAAAGACGGCTAAGGAACGTAATGAACTCATCAAGTCATTAGAGAAAGAGATGAAAGAGGCGGCTAAAGTGATGAACTTTGAAAGAGCTGCTGAATTACGTGATATCATCTTTGAATTAAAAGCGGAAGGATAAAGATGTTTAAAGAGAGAATTAATGCGGTAAACCATTGCTTAGCTAATATAGGACTGATTATCATCGGTATTGTACTAACCATACAGGCCAATATTGTCATTCCTCTTTTAAGAATTATTACATTATGTGCTTTAGGTTTCTTATTTATATCTAAACTTGTCGGTGTCTTCATCGATAAAAAACATTTACGCGATAATATCTTATATGGCCTTATATATCTTGTTGTCTTTATCTTGATAATGGCCTTTCCTAATGTCTATACACGATTTATTGCCCTAGTGGTAGCCTTATATGCCTTAGTTAATGCTGCCATTCAGCTTATAAACTATCTAATATATCGTAAACAACATATCCAAGGAGTATTATTTAGTCTCTTTCGTTTTTTCTTTGACTTTATCTTTGGAATAGTCCTCATCGTTGTGCCTTTAGTCAGTTCAAGTCTCATCTTTGTCTTGGCTGGCGTCTATTTAATCATCTTTGGTATCTTCAACAGTTTAAGTTGGATATATCTCTTACTCAATCAAAAGTTTAATATCTCCATATCTTTGCCAGCTGTGATCACTGCTTTATTGCCTGTACAATTGTATATGCGTATTAAGAATGACCCTAAGATGGAAGAATATATCAAATATGAGCCAGAGCCTTCACTCTATCCTTTAGAGATATCTATCTATACTCATGATGGTGGTTTTGAAGCTATTGGGCACATGGATATTTCTTTAAATGGAACTATCTATTCATATGGTTTACATGACCCTGAAGCTAGATTTTTAATGGGCAGCGCAGGTGAAGGGGTACTAGTAGTGACAGATAGGGATGCCTTTTTCAAAAATAGTCTCAAAGATGGTAAGACGATGATTTTTAACTTCCAATTAGATGTTGATGAAAAGCAGATAGCCCAAGTTCAAAGCCGTATTGACTTATTGATGAAGGATGCCTATCCCTTTGATTGTAAAGCTAAACGACAAATGGATGCCGGTTTAGAAGTCACAGCCGACGATTATATTTCAAGAGTATATCTTGATACTCATTGTGACCTTTACAAGTTTAAAGAAGGACCTTTTAAAACTTATTTTGTCTTTAGTCAAAACTGCATTCAACTTGCTGACTTCCTAGTGCGCAATACGGAAATTGACCTTTTGATGATGAGCGGTGTCATTACACCAGGTGCTTATCTATCATTCTTATATTCATTATTAGAAAAGAATAATACAATAGTGAAGAACTTAGTTATCTATAAATAGGAGAATAAGATGGAAAAACAATTAAAAAGACAAGAAATTTATAATGGAAAAGTAATTCATGTGGTGCTTGATGACGTCGAGTTAGATGATGGAAGTGAAGCTAAAAGAGAAGTGGTACTACATAATGGTGGGGCTTGTATCGCCTTACAAGATGAAGATGGATGTTTCTTTATGGTGAGACAATATCGCTATGCAGCTAAAGAAGAGATGTTAGAATTTTGTGCTGGTAAATTGGAAAAAGATGAAAAGCCAGAAGCTGCCATCATTCGTGAATGTCATGAGGAATTGGGTTATGAATGTAAGAATCTAAAGTCCTATGGTCATATCATTCCAACATGCGGCTATTGCAGTGAGAAGATATATCTCTACTATGGTCAAAAGGGTGAATATATTGGACAAAATCTTGACCAAGATGAAAGGCTAGGGATAGAGAAGCATTCTCTTAAAGAGATTAAACAGATGATTAGAGATGGTCAAATTCATGACGCTAAGACCATTGCCCTAGTACTAGCTATGGAGATGGATGGCATTGAATGATTGACTAATTCTATGGACAGTGTAAAATGATTAAGCAAAAAGAAGTTATACTTCTTTTTTTAAGGAGATTATTAAATGACAGTTAAAAAAATATCGTTATATGCCATAGTTGCGGCTATCTATGTCGCATTAACTCTCGCCCTAGCTAGCTTTAGCTTTGGTCCTATACAAATTAGAGTCGCTGAAGTATTAATCCTTTTTGTGCTTTTTAGAAAGGATATGATATTACCTTTAACTTTCGCTTGTCTCATCACTAATTTTGTCGGTGTTTTAATGGGCACTGATATCATTGGCATGATGGATGTGTTATTTGGTACCTTTGCATCCTTCTTATCATTATACTTTGCCTACTTTTTCCGCAATGTCCTCTTATTTAACCGTCCTATTTTATCACTTATGATGCCTGTTATCTTCAATGCTTTAATCGTTGGTGCAATGCTCAGCTATGTCATCATGCCTGACAATTTTATGATGGGCTTACTAATCAATGGCTTACAAGTGGGTATAGGCGAATTCATTGCCGTGGTAGTATTAGGTTTAATCGTCTATAAACCATTTAAGAATTTTGTACAAAATCTCAAAGCATAATTAATTCTTTTGTACAATATGAGTGAAGAAGGGAGAATAAAATGCGATATCAGATATTAGGGGATAGTGATTGCCCGTTAGTTCGTATCGATTTAATGAGCGATGAGAGTATTAAGATAGAAAGAGGAGCCATGGCTTACTTATCTAATGTCGAATTAGAAGGAAAGATGAATAGTTCAAAGAAGGGCTTCGGGGCAGTGCTTGGTTCTATTGGTCGAAGTTTGAGCAGTGGTGAGAGTATGTTTATGACCCATGCCAAGGGTTTAAGCGATGATGCATATTTGGGCATAGCACCATCGATTCCTGGCAAGATTAAATGTCTACATATTGAAAGTGATAAGCAATATTATCTAAATACAGGAGCCTTCTTGGCAAGTGATGAAAGTGTTGACTACATCATGAGATCACAAAATGTTGGCAAGGCTTTATTTGGTGGCACTGGTGGTTTCTTCATTATGGAGACAACAGGTGAAGGGGATATGTTAGTGAGTGCATTTGGGGACATCGTTAGCTTAGAAGTAAGTCCTGATAAACCTCTAACTATAGATAATGAACATGTAGTAGCTTGGGATTCATCACTTGATTATGACATTCATATCGCCAGCGGTATCTTTGGCTTTACAACAGGTGAAGGCCTAGTCAATGAATTTAGGGGCAGAGGCACAGTTTTAATTCAAACAAGAAATTTACACAGTTTAGCTAGTTCAATCGCCGCCTTCATTCCATCATCTAAATAAGCTTGAAAAACGCTTACATATAGCGTTTTTTTAATTTATGGATAATAACTTGTGAATTTATTTGCAATTGAAGCCTATTTTATGTATACTAATCATGCTTAGAGAAAGAAGAGGAAATAAAAATGAAAAAAATCTTGAGCGTAATGCTTGCGATTGCAGTAATCTTTTCAATGACTGCATGTTCAAGCACCACACCTACTGAAACAGTAGAACCTACAGAATCTGCCTCTACGACTACTGAGTTTAGTGCTGAATACAAAATGGAGGGCACTACATCTGCAGGAGTTGCTAAAAGCGACACATTCATCTTTGAAGGCACAACAGATGAAAACGGCATTATCAAGACACTTAATTTCGATATCATTCGTAATAAGGGAACCGAAGATGAATATTCAAAGAAAGATATCTATGGATATGAAATGAACGTTGCTGATTTTACGGTTGAAGAAGTTGACGGCGCATTCAATTTAACTCAATTGAGTTCAAGTGGATGGATTGTTTATGATGAAACTGCTGGTGGTGTTCAATATTGGGTAAATGCTACTTGCGAGGGTATTACACCAGAGACAACTTTCGGTGATTTAACTGTTACTAATTTTGGTGGCGGCGAAGAATTAAGCCCTGAAAATGCTCTTAAGTCATATCAATATCTAGCTGATGAAATCGGTATTGAATTAAGTGCTGATACAAAATTAATTGACATCGCTGATGCTTTCGGACTAGTACAAGATGGTAACTTTGTAGCTGGCACAAAACGTCTATCATATGCTGGATTTAATGGTGGAAGAAGCTATGGTGAACAAATCGATGCCATCGTTGACTACATCCTTGCCAACAATATGACTCTTGAAGATGTATATAATATGTTCAAGACTGAAAACCAACAGACAACTCCAATCGAAGATCGTGATTTAATTTCTGGTGCTACTATCACTTTCGTTGGCGATTTCCAAAGAACAGTTTACCTTGCAATGCATGGTGAATTATTCCAAGGTGTTGTAAACCAATCAACAACTGATGGTATGACTACAATGGAAGTTGTAACTCAGGGTTATGCTGGTGAAATTGAAACTCATGTTACATTTGATGATGCAACAGGTAAGATTGTGAGCGTAACAGTTCGCGATGATAGCGAAACACCTGAACTTGGTGGTGTATTAACAGCTGAAGGCAGTGAATTCTTAACTGCTCTAGTTGAATACCAAGATGATTTAGAAAATACTGACTTAGTTAGTATGTCTACATCTACATTCACTGTAAATGCTTTAATTGATGCTGTAAAATACGCTATTGAAGCTTATAACGCACAGTAATATTAATAACTACTTTTAAGGAAGAAGCTACATTTGTAGCTTCTTTTTATTTGATGATATAATATTGTAAGTATGAAAAAAATAGATATTAAAGAAAAAGAAATGATTATTAATAGTCTGAGTGAAGTGAATGAAGATAATCATTTAATTATTACTGATGGCAAAGAAGAGAAGTTGGCTGTCATCACGATGAGTGAATATATTGAATTCATGGAACTAATTGAATTGGATAAAAAGATACATCCTTTTAAATATGGTCAGGCCGAGATACAAGTCATCAATGATGAAGATATTGAAATCAGTTATGAAGAGTACGAGAATATTCGCAAACAACTTCTCGAAGCTCTGGATAAGACTTTTAAGCCTAAATTAGAAAAGTTGAACTAAGATGAAAAGAGCTTTGTTTATTTGTTTAGAAGGGCCAGATGGCTCAGGGAAGACGACAGTAACTTCTCTTTTATATGAAAAGCTTAAAGCTAGCAATTATGATTGTATTCATACTAGAGAACCAGGGGGCATAGAGATTGCCGAACAGATAAGAAGGATAATACTTGATCCCCAAAATACTAATATGGATGCCAAGACTGAGGCTTTACTTTATGCTGCTAGTCGTCGTCAACACTTAGTAGAAAGAGTTATTCCAGCCTTAAATGAGGGCAAGATAGTCTTGTGTGAACGTTTTATCTATTCATCCTTAGCTTATCAAGGATATGGCCGTAAGATAGGTTTTGAAGCGATATATGATATCAATATCTTTGCGATAGAAGATTATTTTCCTGATATTACTATCTATCTAGATGTCGATGAAAAGACAGGTCTAAAAAGAATAGAATCACGTAATAATAAAGACCGTCTCGATTTAGAGACTATCGATTTTCATCATCGAGTAAATGAGGGTTATCAAGAGGTATTACGGCGTTTTAAAGATCGCATTAAGATAGTTGATGCATCTAAATCATTAGATGATGTCGTTAGTGATTGCATGGATATTATTCTAAAGGAATTATCATGATTAAAGAAGAACTGAAAAAAAGCGAACCTATCATTTATCAAATATTGAGCAGAACTTTTAAACATAATAAGGTAGCTCATAGTTATTTATTAGATGGGCAAGCTAATTCTTTAAAGAAAAAGACAGCTATTCTTATCGCCCAAAGCATTATTGAAGATAGAAATGACTTAGCTTGTGAGGATTGTGTTCGCTGTCAAAGAATAGCTGAAGGCAAGTATTTTGATGTCATCTCTGTCGATGGCAGCGATAGGCCTATTGTTAAAGAGGACATTGACAAAATATTCGAAGAATTTCATACTACTTCACTTGAAAATAGCCCTAAAAAGGTATTTATTATCAATCTGATTGAAAATGCCAATACGAAGGTTTGGAATATGATTTTGAAGTCAATAGAAGAACCTAATGAAAACTCCTATTGGATATTTATCAGTGATAATACTTCTGCCATACCTAATACGATAGTATCTCGCTGTGCTCGTTTAAGTTTTCATCATCATGATGAAGCGGATATTGAAGCTTATTATCGCGAATTAGGCTTTGATGATATCGATGCATATTTGCTTACTGAAATCAACAAAGAAAAGCTAGAGATGGATTTAAACGATAAGGCTTATCTAATGGCTAAAGATTTTGTTGAAAAGACTATCGATAGTCTTAATGATCCTTATAAGTTAGAATTTATCTTTATTGATGAGTGGTATGGCACTAGTAAGAAAAGTGATAATGAGCTCATCAAAAGAAGTCAGGATTACTATTTGAGCATCATGATTAGAATTCTTTTAGATAAGGCAGCAAATAAGAATCTTGATGACTTGTGGTATAGACAATTGATGGAAAAGATAGTTAAAGAAGATGTAGGGAAACTTTTAGAAGTATTCTACGAGATTAAAGATTTATCATTGAGTAAGTTAGAGCGTAAGTTATTATTTGATCGCTTAGCATATAAATTAGTACATATGGAAGGGAGTAAGATGTAATGGATGAAAAGACATATTATTTATCAATACGTTTTGAATTAACTAATAAATCATATACCTTTAAGACCGAGGATGATACCATCAAGATTGGTGATTTAGTCATCGTTGAAACCCAAAGAGGTCTGGAACTTGGTGAAGTTACTAGTGATTTGCGTGATGAATCTGGACTAGATGCCAACATTGAAGTTAAGCCTATCTTGCATAAAGCCAGTAATGAAGAGATTGAGCAGTACGAACAAAATAAGGCTGATGCTAAAGTGGCGATGCAGATATGCCAAGAAGAATCAGATAAATTGAATCTGAATATGAATGTCATATCGGCGGAATATACATTAGACCGCTTTAAAATAACTTTTACTTATTTAGCTGATGATAGAGTAGATTTCCGTGAATTGTTGAAGGTCTTGGCCTCTATATTCCGTTGTCGCATTGATTTAAGGCAGGTCGGTGCCAGAGATAAGTCTAAGATGGTCAGTGGTATTGGTATTTGTGGAAGAGAATTGTGCTGTGCTAAATTTATTTCAGAATTTGATCGCGTATCAATCAATATGGCTAAAAATCAATTATTGGCTCTCAATGTTTCTAAATTATCTGGCCAATGCGGCAGTTTAATGTGTTGTCTAAGATTTGAAGATGAGGCATATAAGGAACTGAGAAAGGGTTTACCTAAACTTAATTCTATGGTGGAATATGAAGGTAATTCCTATCGTGTTACCAGTATGAATGTCATCGCTAAGACATGTAAGTTAGAAAATAAAGAAAATGCGATTTTTATTACTTTAGATGAATTAGTTAAAAAGGGAAAATATAAAAAAGCAGACAAGAATAATGAATATGAAAAGACAGAAGAGCTTCAGTGATGTCAGTAAAGCATCTTTATATCTAGTCGCTACACCGATAGGCAATCTATCGGAGTTTTCAAATAGAGCAATAGAGACACTAAAGACTGTTGATTATATAGCTTGTGAAGATACGCGCAACAGTAAGAAATTATTAAGTTATTTTGATATCCACAGCAAGCTTATCAGTTATCACAATTACAATGAAAAAGAAAGTGCTAAAGGCATCATAGATTTAATTTTAGATGGTAATAATGTCGCTATTATTTCGGATGCTGGCTATCCATTAGTATCAGATCCTGGCTATGAAGTAGTAAATGAAGCGATTAGGCATGATATCCCTGTAATTGCCATAAATGGCTCTAGCGCCGCTTTAAGTGCTTTAGTAGTATCGGGTTTAGATACAAGACACTATCTCTTCTATGGCTTTTTAAATGCGAAATCAAGCAGTATGCGTAAAGAATTAGAGTCTTTAGTTAATTTTCCTTATACTATCATCTTCTATGAAGCTCCACATCGCATCAATAAGACTCTCGAATTAATCTTAGATGTATTTGGTAATCGTGAAGCTGTCATCGCCAGAGAGTTAACTAAGGTTCATGAAGAGATTATTCGTGGTGATCTCTTAAGTCTATCTAAAATAGAAGATATTAAGGGTGAAATAGTCTTACTAGTAGAAGGGAAAAAAGATGATGATGTCATCGTCGATTACAATATTTTAGTCGATATGATAAATGATAAGATAAAAGAAGGTATCAAAGCTAAACAAGCCATAAATGATATAGCTAAAGATTATAATATTTCCAAGAATGAATTATATAATTACTATCATCAACATCAAAACAATTAGACAAACAGGCACAAATCAATTATGACTTGTGCCTGTTTTAGAATTATTGTCCTATTTAACTATTCTTTATTATTGAGTATGAGATAGCGACTTTGTTAGAAGATTATTAATACTAAACAGTAATTGCTAAAGAAGACGATATATATTTTGTTTATAAAAATCTTTTAGTTATATTTGCATTATTAGGTAATTTACCAATATAAAATAATTGCATATTTAAGAAGAATTTTGTTATAATTTTCGCGGTATGGAAGCTATAGAAAATAAAAAAGATGAAAAGCAAGTGTTTGCAAAAGGATGGTGTTTTGCCAAGATATTCTTTATGTTTTTTATTGGCTGCATCATCGGCACTTATTATGAAGAGATTTTAAATTATGTAAGAAATGGCGTGTGGGAATCTCGGCAAGGTATTATATATGGTCCTTTTAATCCTATTTATGGATTTGGCTTTGCCGGTTTTGCTTTGTTACTTGGTAAGCACAACGATACTAGAGTATGGTGGAAAACTTATATATATTCTGCATTAATTGGAGGGGTTGCAGAGTATAGTTTAAGTTGGATTGGTGAGATGTTATTTGGTGGCAATGCTTGGGATTATTCCAATATGCCTCTTAACATTGGTGGAAGGACAACTATTCCTTTTATGTTATTCTGGGGAATAGGTGGATTGGTATTTATGCGTTACATCTATCCATTTTTAAGTAAATTAATTGAAATGATACCTTATAAAATAGGAAGAATCATATTACCTATTCTTGTAGTATTTATGTGTTTAAATATGTTTATATCTTATACTGCATTATTCCGCCAAGGGCAGCGCGCTGATGGTAAGCCACCATTAACACCGCTAGGTGAATTGTATGATAAGATTTATCCAGACGAATTTATGAATAAAATTTATGCCAATATGCATCATGACGCTATTGGTGAAAATCCAGATTAAAAGGAACATTTATGATATGTACCCAATTTCCTAGGCATTAATCTGTCTGAATATTGGTTTTAAACTATTAATTTCAAATGCACATGGATGTTTCTCTGTATTTTACGGCTCTCTTAAATTAAATGTGGAAGGTTCTAAACTTAAAGTTTAGGACCTTTTCTTTGTTAATCGGATTATTAAAGCTCTTCTTCTGAATCTATCGAAACAATGATATCCATATGAATTTTTGGTGATGGTTTTTAGTTCATTATCAGATGAGTTTTTTGATGACATATGTCTTTTCTCCTTGGCAGATGAAGTCATCGTTTCCACGTCGAGTCCTTTCTTTTTAAGTAGATATTCTCCGCCTCTAAATATTTATTTCGTCTTCTTAAAAGTTTTAATTATTCCCATTCGCTTTTAGCTGGTTTGATTTCATTATTTGGTTTAGAAATAATTTATTCTTCCTTAAAAGACTTTCCTCTTTCCCTTAATTCTAAACCATCATAACCCTTTAATTATTGGTATAACTCTTCTGCATCGATTGCCACAGAAATGATTTAAGCATCAGCTAATACTTTAGATAGTAGTTAAGTCTTTTTTTCTTTTACCCATCTTTTATTCTGCTTTGTTATGCTAGCAGCATTTTGTATAATCTGACTTTATAGTTTTAATCCACTCTAACTTGAATTCTCCAATGTATATTTCATATAAAAATACCCCTCCTCCCAGTGATATCTGGCTCTCTTAAATTAAACGTGGAATGATTTTTATTAATCCACACTAGATTTAAGAGAGCCAAATTATCTTGAAGCTTTTTATTTAGATTAATTATCTTACTTAGCAGCTGTATTAACTACTGTGTATGAAGTCTTACCTGTATATTCACAAACCTTAGTAGTATTGTTCCAAGTCCAACCTTCACCTTTTTCTTCTTCACAAGTTACAACACCATCACAGTTTTTATCTTTTGATCCAGCACATACTGGAGTTGAAGGAGTTTCTGGTTTTGTTTCAGGTTCAGGTGTTGGCTTTGTTGGCTTTTCTTCTGGATTTTGAGCATCTGCTCCTGCAACAGTTACACCTTCAAGTTTTTCTAATTGTGGAAAATCTCTTATATAATTACCTGATAAACTGAGGGTAGTTAAGTTTTCTAGTCCGAACAATGGGCTAAGATCTTCGATAAGATTGTTTTCGATATTCAATTTTTCTAAAGAAGTAAGTTTTGCCAACGTTCCTAAATCTTCGATATCATTATCCGAAATATCTAAATCTGATAGGCTTGTCATTTTTTCTAAAGCGCCCAGATCTTCAATTTTATTTGCTGATAAATTCAATGATTTCAGGTTTGTTAAATCATCTATTCCACCTA
>CASEQH010000052.1 GCA_949290085.1 uncultured Bacillota bacterium
ACTTGAACAAGAAAATAATATAAATGAAGCATATTTTACAGGCTATCACGATATCGAGATAGCTAAAGATTCTTCTATTGAAGAACTGGTTTATCTACTGTCTAAGGACATTAAAACTAATCAAAATGTAACTATTCACTATGCGGAAGTAAATCTATCTAAAGCTGGTGATTATAAAGCTTCCTACTTTGTGGAAGGCAATACTTATTCTATTGTCGTGAGAGTTAAAGATTAGGAATATCACTTTTACTTTTAATAATAAAGTGGAGGATGACAATGAAAAAGATTGTAGTGATATTCTTATTATTTTTATTATTAGTTGGCTTTGGCCAAGAAAATGAAGTAGATAAGCATTGTGAGATAGACAATGGTTGGAATTATGCATCTCTTAATAAAAAACTTGACAGCAGCGATTTAATCATGGCTAAATTTATATCTAATGACGGTCAGATAGGTTTCTGCATGGAACCGACAGTTAGATTTCTCGATTGTAGTGAATATAGTACAGAAAGCTACAATCATGACAAAATAGTAGAAGTGGCTAAAGTTATCAAGGCTTATGAAGCATTAGGGGGAAGTGACAACTTATATATTGCAGCCCAACTAATGATATGGGATATCATTGGTCAAAGGCAGAGTATAGATGGCGATATCGGTTATCAATATGGAAGAAGTGAAATAGAAAATTATATCAATAATAATTTTAAGTCTCATCATCCAGAACTACCGGATGAGCTAGAGATAGAATTGGGAAAAGAATATGAAATTGTCGACACTAAAGGCCTACTAGAAGGCGGATATGAGATTAATGGAAGTGATTTTAGTACACTTGTCAAAGATAAAAATACCATTCGTTTTAAAGTCGATCAAATATATCCGGTAACTAAGACTATTGATGTCTATCCTAAAGAGTCAATTAAAAATATCTTGACTAATCAAGCGATATTATTCAGATCAGATAATTCACAAAACATTCTAAGATTAAATGGCAGTTTCCCTATGATTTATGAAGGCGCAAAGATTAAAGTTAGACACAAGACTGGCGATCTAATTGTCAATAAGAAAGATGCCTGGGGTGATAGTATCAAAGAAGAAATCAGTTTTCACCTATATAAGGCAGAAAAAAACGAAGATGAATATCTTCTTAAAGATGAGATTTTAACTGAAGATGGGAAGTTATGGACAACTAAAGATGGCATCTTAGAAATTAAAGATATCTTGCCACCTGGTTATTATTATCTTAAAGAGGCTAAGAGTGATTCATATCTTCTTGATGAAACTTTAATTCTATTTGAAATTGCCGAAAATAAACTTACTTCCTTCAATTTTTATAATGAGAATAAGGATGTAAAGATTCAGATTAAAAAGACTAATGAAGAAGGTGAAGCCTTACATGGCGCCAAGTTTAGCATTTATGACATCAGTGAAAATCTTGATGTAGATAAAGAAAATACCATCTTAAATACTGGCATACAAGATATTATCAAAGGCGAAAATAATAATGAGCAAATTCATGGCGAAGACTTTTATCAAAAAGAAAAAATCTACTTATTAAAAAGAGGAAAAGAAGTTAATATATATGATTTTCTTTTAGATGATATTAGCTTCAAAGGCCCCATTGATATAGTCTTAGAGCATAAATCATTAATAGATCTAAAAGATAATACTTTAATAGCTAATAATAATGGTTATAGTGATTATGTAATATATGAAGGTCAATATCCCGAATTATATCTTAAATATATTTTAGGTAATTTTAAGATTTATGATAGGGAAGAAAATGATATCAGTGAAAATTTTGTGATTGAAAAAAAGGAAGATGGGTATAATTTTATAGCTAAGGATTTAGCTTATAAATTAGAATTCTTTATAAATAATGATGATACTAATAAATATTTAGACAAGCAAAGATTTGAATTGCCAAAATTAGACAGAAAGCTATTAAAAGAGGGAAGGATATATGTAATGGATAATCTATATTTAGATTGTGCCAGATATGAAGCTTTAAAGATTTATGAAAATGAAACTTTTAAAGACATGATACAGATATATAATCCTAGTAATCATAATCTCTATCTACCAAATTATCCTATTGATATCTATAAAAAAGATAGTGATGAATTATATAAAAGTCTCAAAAGCGATGACAGAGGCAATATATCCTTAGAAGGTTTTATAGAAGGTGAATACTACTATGAGGTAGAAGGAAATAGTATCTATTTCACTTATCCCTTGAAGAAAGATGCTCTTAGCTATAATGGATTAAAATATGGCAGAAAGTATCTAGTTTGTGAGACAGAGCCTGCGGATGGTTTTGAATATATAAATGATCCTTGTGTCTTTATAAATACCAATGATGCCAATAAGACATATGAATTGAATTTTATTAATAAATTAAAAAATATTGATTTAGTCATCTACAAGACAAATTCAAATAAAAATATCCTGCTTGATAATGCCTTATTTGAAATTACTTTTAAGCCTTATCTATTACAAGAGCATCTTAGATTAGATGAAAACTTGAATAGTTATAAAAAGAAATATATCAGTGGCGGCTTAGTTATCGAGAATGAAGATAAATATAAGTATCTATACATCAAAGATGAGGATGAAAGGATAACTCAATACAATTTAGATAAAGAATTGATATTAGATAATTTAGATGAGGGGATATATTATTTACATTTTAGTAATGAAGAACTAGATGATTTTGAAAATATCGATTGGATAGGTAAAGAAGTGATAAAAGGTGGTTTTAAGATAGAAGATTTAAGATATGACTATCTATTAAATATCAAAGAATTAAAGGCACCAAGTGGATATATTAAAGAGGAAGAGGATTTTATAATTAAACCTGAATTGGCATATGGCTTAGTAGAAATGGAAAACTACCGCATCAATCAGGCCATTATCATACCTAATACAGGATGCTCAAAAAGATATTAATTCTACTTTTCATTATCTGTTTTGTCGTCTTGTCCAATATCGATATTAGTTATCAAAACTTAGAAATAGATGAATATATTGAAGTTGAAATTCGTGGTGAACTAGAAAATCCAGGTATCTTTAAAATTAAAAGGGGCAGTAGTTTCAATGAGCTATTGCCTGAGCTCATTTTAACTGATGATGCTGATTTATCTTCTATTTCACTTCTTAAGAAATTAAAATATCAGGATATTATCGTCATACCAACTAAAAAGGAAGAAACTAAAATATCGATAAATAGCGCAAGTCTAAAAGAATTGATAGAGCTTCCTAACATCGGCGAAAAAACAGCTGAAAAGATAATTGAATACCGTGAGAAAAATGGCGGTTTTAAATCAATTGAAGAAATACAGAATGTTTCTGGTATCAAGTCTAAAACATTCGATAAAATCAAAGACCTCATCACTCTTTAAACTTTCTCTATTACTAATCTTGTATATCTATAATGATAATCCCATCTTACTTGTTGCCATCTTAATCTATCTATTTTTAAGTGATAAAAAAATATGTCTAGTAGGTCTAATTTTATTTAGTCTAATAAGTATTCGTTTAAACTATACGATAGATGTAATTGACTATGGAATTATAGAAAGAGTAAATGATTATTCTATTGTCGTTAAAAAGCCTTTTTACAGTATCATATTAAATACTGATAAAGAATTTAATTATGGCGACTTAATAAGATATGATGCTACTTTGAATGACCTTAAAAAGATAGATGATATAAGTAATCTCAGAAAAAATATCTTCTTTGAAGGAAAATTAGAAGACTATGAAGTCATCAAAGAGAATAATAACTTACGCATAAAACTATATGAACATATAGATAATGATTATGATGATAAGACTGGTGCTTATCTGAGCAAATTTCTCTTATATCAAAATGATTATGATGAATTAAGCCCTTTCTATCTATCTTTTGGCTTTGCCTTTTATTATCTTTTAAAAACGATAGATAGTAAAACGAATAATAAATATCTTAGTAGCACATTAATTATTATTCATATAATTTTCTTCGGAATACAAAATCATATCATTCTCTTTTTCTTAAATATGTTTGTTAATGAGCATTTTAAAAATAGAATAGAACGTTTTTGTATATTTATCATCACTCTGGCATTAATCAGTCCCTTTCTTTTTTATTCCTATACCTTTATCATTCCTATCATCATTAAATTGTATAGAATAATAGATAATCCTCTTCGTTTTAAAAGCTTATTACTGATGATTCAAAGCTATTTATTTTCTAATATTTCTTTATTTCGAAGCTTATTTTATAAATATTATTGTTATCTGACAGTCATCATCTATCTTTTTAGCATCTTGGTGCTCATCTTTCCGATGTTTAGTGGTACCTATGTAATATTTTTAGAAAGTATTGAGCTATTTATCAATAATTATGACATCGCTATTACGGGCAAAATTAATATCTTTTATATCTTAATACTCTTATTGATATTTAATAACTTCTCTTGGATAAAAAAATACTTACAAGAAATAATTATTCTTTCTATCATCTACTTTAAACTCATAAATCCCTTCTTCAGTATAGATTTTATTGATGTAGGGCAGGGAGATGCCATCTTTATAAGTGATAAGTTTTTATCCAATACTATTCTCATCGATACAGGATCACCATATAACTATCATAAACTTAAAAGACATTTAGATAAAAAAGGTGTAGAAGAGATAGACTATCTGATTATTAGCCATGAAGATAGTGACCATAGTGGGAATATTAACAGTTTAATCGGTGATTATGAAGTAAAAAATATTATCAGAGAACATATCGATATTTCCAATGATGAATTTCAATTGATAAGCTTAAATAGTCCTATCTATGATAATGAAAATGATAATAGTCTAGTCTATTATTTAAGTGTAGATAATATGTCTTTTCTCTTTCTTGGTGATATTTCAAAGACGGTAGAAAGAAATATCCTAAAAGAGATAGGCCCTATTGAAATAGATGTTGTAAAGCTAGCTCATCATGGCTCTAATACTTCATCTGATAGCAATTTTCTAAATGATATCAAGGCTTCAATAGCCATCATTTCTACTAATGGTAGATATAATCATCCAAGTACAGAAACTATTTCTACTCTCAATAAATTAAATATCGATTATTATAAAACTAATGATATGGGTACTATATCATTCATCTATACAGCACTCAGCGATTTTATCATAACAGGGGACAGAGATTTTGTTATAATAAGAAATAGATGATTTATATTTTAAAAGGACAAGAAAACTATTTAATCAAAGAGAAAATAAAGGATATCATCAAGGATGATAAATCTTATAATGTCATTACTTTAGAGGGTGATGTCATACATTTAACAGTTGATTTATTGCTCGATGAAGTCGACAATAATGGCTTATTTCCAGGTAAGAAATATGTTATTGTGCGCAATCCTTTTTTTCTTTTGGCCAAAGCCGAATTAAAAGAAGAAGATGAAAATAAATTGCTGAGATATATAAACAACCCCAGCAAAGATACCGACTTAATTCTCTATGAAGAAGACAAAACGTTTTTGAGTAATTCTAAAATTTATAAGGCTTTTACAGCTAATGCTCAAGTTCAAGATTTTAGCCTTTATAAACCTTATGATTTTAAAACTATGGCCAGAAATGCCATCAATAGTCAAAAGATAGAAATAGATAATATGGCTTTTGATTTTCTTTTAAATTCTTCTAAGGGTAAGCTAGAAAAACTATATAATTATCTTGATTTATTAAAATTATATGATTCGCCCATCAACATTAATAATATTCGCTATCTAGTTGATAAAGGAATAGAGGATGATGTCTTTAAACTCATCAATTCAATAACAGATAAGGATTATGTAAGGTCATTAACTGTCTTAGATGATATCTTAACAAGCAGCGACTCGCCGCTTATAATCATCGCGGCTTTAGCCAGTCAATTGCGATACTTATATAAAATTGCCTATCTTTTAGACAATAATGTTCCAATAGCTGAAATCAAGTCTATCACCAATACTAAAAATGATTATCGCCTTCAGATGGCTCAAAAAACCATAGCTAAGTATCCTAAGGAAGAATTACTAGCTACCTTACATGATTTATCAATACTAGACGGAGAATTAAAAAGTAATGATATTATTGACCAAAAGAGATTATTTGAACTATTTATCATAAAGTTTATAAGGAGAAAAAATGCAATCAATTAAAGATATTTATCGTATAGGTAATGGACCTAGTTCATCGCATACTATAGCACCAAAAAGAGCTATGGAATTCTTTGTTAAAAAATATGGTCTTCTGGATTATTATGAAGTGACTTTATTTGGTTCTTTAGCTTTGACTGGTAAGGGACATCACACCGATGAGATTATTGCTAATACAGTCAAGGATGCCAAGATTGATATAATATTTAATTATGAGTCTTTAGATAATAAATTGATCATTAAAGGTTATAAAAAAGATGAATTAGTTGATGAATGGGAAGTCTTTTCTCTAGGTGGGGGAAGTATTCGCATAGATAAGTATGAAAGTGGTGATGAAATAGAAATCTATCCCCATGATAAATTTAATGAAATTAAAGATTATATTAAAGAAAATAATATATCACTATTAGATTACATTTATACATTTGAGAAAGATTTAAAGACCTATCTCGACGAAGCTTTTAATGTGATGATAGAAGAGATAGATAGGGGATTAGATAGTGAGGGTTTGATTAATAAAGAATTAAACTACTATCGTGTATCAAATAAACTACTAAAGAATGCTGAAGATGAGGGCAGTCGCTTGATAGCCTATGCTTATGCTGCAGGCGAAGAAAATGCAAGTGGTCATATCGTATGTACAGCACCAACTCTAGGTTCATGTGGCATTGTAGCCTCTTTGATGTATTACTTATATAAAGATTTAGAATATTCTAAAGACTTATTATTAGATGCTTTAGCAATCGGTGGTCTATTTGGCAATATCATTAAGAAGAATGCTTCTATTTCAGGAGCTTTAGGAGGTTGTCAAGCCGAAGTTGGTACGGCGTGCGCAATGGCTAGCAGCATGATTGCCTTTATCAATGATGGGGATATCGATTTGATAGAATATTCTGCCGAGGTAGGTATTGAACATCATTTAGGGCTAACTTGTGATCCTGTCTTAGGATATGTCATCATACCTTGCATAGAAAGAAATGCTGCAGCGATATTGCGCTCTTTTGATGCATATAAAATAGCTAGAAATCTCTTAAAGGTAAAGAAAAATATCATCGATTTTGATACTGTTGTCACATCAATGCAAGATACCGCAAATAAGATTCCTAACGAATTAAAAGAAACTAGTCTTGGTGGACTAGCGATAGGTTATAATCATGGAAAATGTTGAATTATTAGCGCCAGCAGGCAGCTTAGATATCCTAAAAGCTGCTATTTTTTCAGGTGCTGATGCCGTATATATAGGTGGTAAAAACTTTGGCGCTAGAGCCTACGCCAATAACTTCGACCATACGGAAATAATCGAGGCTGTCAAATTTGCACATCACTATGGCGTCAGAATATATGTTACTTTGAATACCTTGTTGAATGAGTATGAACTTGAAGCAGCAATGAAAGAAGTAGACTTTTTATATAAGGCAAATGTCGACGCCCTCATCATTCAAGATTTAGGCTTATATTATCGCATCATCAATACATATCCAGACTTTGAAATTCATGCCTCTACCCAATTGCACATTCATAATCTAAGTGGGGTAAAAACTTGCGAGAAGCTTGGTTTTAAAAGAGCAGTCTTGGCTAGAGAATCTTCTTTAGCTCTTATCGAAGAAGCGTGTAAAGAAGATATAGAAATAGAAATTTTTGTCCATGGAGCAATATGTGTTAGTTATTCGGGACAATGTTTAATGTCATCTAAGATGTTAAATCGAAGCGGCAATAAGGGCGTTTGTGCTCAATGTTGTAGATTGCCATATGAGATATATGATGAAGATGGCAAGCAAGTTAAAAATAATGATAAGTATATCTTATCACCTAAGGACATGAATCTCTTAGCACATGTACCAAGTCTTATCAAAGCGGGTGTTAGAAGTTTTAAGATAGAAGGACGAATGAAGAAAAAAGCCTATGTATGTAATGTCACAAGTCTTTATCGCCAAGCGATAGATGCTTATTATCACAATGAGAAATTCATCTTTACGGAAAATATGGACTATGAATTACATGTTTTATTTCAAAGAGGTTTTACAGATTCATATCTTCTAGATGATAATGACAATAAGCATTTCTTCTCTTCATCTCGGCCTAATCATCTAGGCGTAAATATTGGCAAAGTGGTAAAGATTGACCGTGATGATGTCTATATCAAATTAACTCATGAACTACATCAATTTGATGGTATAAGATTTTTAAATAAAAATGATGATGGATTGATTCTTAACTATCTATATTTAAATGATTTATTAGTAAGCAAAGCCAATAAAAATGATATTGTCAAAATCAAGTGTGATTTTAAAGTCAAAGTTAATGATGAGGTCATTAAGACTTCTGATTATCTATTAGAAAAATCCTACGACAAACTAAATAATATTCAAAGACTAGGTTTAAAAGTAAAGGTGATAGCGAAGATTGATAGCCCCTTAACTATCAGTTTTAGCTTAAATGATATCAAAGTAGATGCAGAAAGCAATGTATGCTTAGAAAAAGCCCAAAAGCTTAAAAGCAGTAAAGAAGATATCTATAAACAAATCAATAAATTAAAAGATAGCCCTTATTTCATCAAAGAAATCACTTATCAATTAGATGATGTCTTTATTCCAAATAAACTTATTAACGAACTTAGAAGAAACTTAGCCATTAAACTAGATGAAGAAAGAGTAAAGAGTTTTAAAAGAAATAAATCTATAACTAATTATTCTTTACTAGAAATAAGAGAAGCCTTAAATGAACCATTAGTACAGGATGGTAGTTATATATATCATCAAGATGATAAATATCTTGTCTACAATGTCATCAATACAAGTTCTAAGTATCCACTTTCTAATTATGTTGTCGTTAGTGAACTTGGAGCTCTTTTCAATGATGCTGAACACAAAATAGCATATTATACTTTAAATATCAGCAATTCATATGCCTATGAACTACTTCGCAAACTGGGTTATGAAGCTATCATCTTATCTTCAGAATTAAATCTTGAGCAGGTAAGCGCCTTATCTGAGGCATATTCAAGACGTAATAATGATAAAGCTATTCCATATTATTTTAAGCATGGTCACCGCATTTTGATGTATCTAAAAAGAGATCCTATTTATATGTTAGAGAAATCTAAAGGCTATATACAAAGTGGCAGAGATAGCTTATTAGTAAAAAGAGATAATGACAAGACTTTAGTCATCGAAGAAGATTATAGAAGAGATGGTTTTGATGACTATAATAGCTTTGAATTCCTAGATGATAAGCAATCGTGAATTTGATATAATAGTTTAGTCAGGGGAGGAATCCATGTTTTTAAAAAGAATTGAAATGCAAGGATTTAAATCATTTGCTGATAAGGTAAGTATCAATTTCGATCACAGTGTGACTGGCGTTGTTGGTCCCAATGGTTGTGGTAAGAGCAATATTTCTGATGCGATTAGATGGGTATTGGGCGAACAAAGTATTAAATCTTTGCGTGGAGAAAAGATGACTGATGTCATATTTGCAGGCAGCGAAAATAGAAAAGCCCTAAACATGGCAGAAGTTACTCTCGTATTTGATAATTCTAAGCACAATCTCAATAGTCATTTAGAAGAAATCGAAGTGACGAGAAGAATATATAGTACTGAACAAGATGCCGAATATTTAATCAATAAGAAAAATGTTCGTCTAAAAGATGTAATTGATTTATTCTTAGATTCAGGTCTTGGAAAAGATTCATTGTCGATGATAACACAAGGTAGTATATCTTCATTCGCTGAAGCTAAACCTTATGAGCGAAGAGCGATATTTGAAGAAGCTGCCGGTGTCAGCAAGTATAAGAAAAGAAAAATAGAATCTATCAATCACTTAGAGCGCACCAGATTAAACTTGGAGCGTACTTTTGATATTCTTAATGAATTAGAAAAACAAGTTGGCCCTTTAAAAAGACAAGCTAAAAAGGCTGAATTATATAAAGAGAAAAAAGCACGACTTGAAGAGATAGAAATAGCTGTCTTAGTCGATGAGATTAAACATTTCGAGGAAGAAAAAGATAATTTAGATAAGACTATTTTCGCTTTAGAAAATGATATTACACTTCATGAAGGAACAATAGAAATACAAGAAACAGCGAATATCAATGATAAGCAAGAGATGCGCGCTTATGATAAGGATATAAACGAATTACAAGATAAGCACTTCAAAATAGTCAACGAAATTCAAACCTTAGAGAAAAGAAAAGTTGAAATAGAGGAAAAACAAAAATATACCATTGAGATGGGTAATGATGAACAAAGAGTCAAAGCTCTTAAGCAGATGTTAGAAGAGGCAGAATATGAATATAATGACCGTCATCAAAGATTAGAAAAGTTCAATGCCCAATTAGATATTAATCGTCATGAATTGCAAGAAGTAGCTATTAAATTGACTGATGCCTCATTCAAGAAAGAAGAATATAACGGCAAATTAAGAAAACTAGAAAATCGCCTAGAGGTCTTAGAAAATCTGATTAAAGACCCTTTTTCTATGCGTTCACAATCTGGCGTCAAATCGATAGTTAACAATAAAGATTCCTTAAAAGGCATCATGGGTGTTATAGGCCAAGTGATACATCCTGTCAAAAATTATGAACAGGCCATCTCTACAGCACTTGCATCATCTGTCTATCACATCGTCACCACTAATGAAGAAAGCGCTAGAAATGCGATATATTTCTTGAGAAAGAATCAATCTGGTAAAGCTACATTCTTACCGATAACTGTTTTGAAAGATCGCCACTTAAACAATGAACATCAAGTCATATGTGAAAATACTAAAGGTTTTCTAGGAACAGCGAATGAATTTGTGGAATGTGCTAAAGAATATGATATTGTCGTAAATTCACTTTTAGGCAATGTAATTGTCTCGGACAATCTTGAAAATGCCAACAAGTTAAGCTCGCTTCTTCATCATGGCTATAAGATAGTTACTTTAGATGGAGATGTCATCCATAGGGGTGGTTCAATGTCTGGCGGATATATTAAAAATGAGACATCTATCATTACTGCTTCTAGTGAAATAAGTGAAGTCAAAGAGAATATTCTCTCATTCAAGGCTAAACAAGAACTTGCTTTAAAGGAATATAATAACTTAGTCAATCAAAAAGAAAATATTGAAAGAGAATTAACGGAAAATAGAATAGCTATTGCTCAACTAGAACCAGTTGTCGATGTTAAACGATCAAAATACGAAAAGCTAAAGAGTGATTATGAAGCTATTGTTCCTAAAAGTTTTAAAGCCGAGGAACAAAAGAGTGATAGCTTCTTCGATTCCTTATTGACTAGATTATCTAAAGCCTATTCGGATAGAGATGAGATATCTAATAGTCTAAAAGCTAAAAGAGATTTAAGACAAAAGATATCTAATGAAGTCGAACACAAGGAACAACACATTCGTCAATTAAGAGCGAAAGTCAACGAATTCAATGTGGAATTAAGAAAGGCTAGCTCTCAAGAATCAGCAATAAAAACTAAGCTTGAGACAAATCTCAATAGACTCGCAAGTGAGTATCAAATGACTTATGAATACGCTAAGGAAAATTATAATATTCCTATTAATGAGTATGCTAGAGATGAAGTTAATGACCTTAGAAAAGAGATTAGTTCTCTAGGCAATATCAATATGAATGCTCCTGAAGAATATGCTGAGATATCTGAGCGCTATGAATTTACCAAGAAGAACTATGATGATTTAATAGCTTCTAGAGATAAGATATTAGGTGCTATCGATGAGATGGACAAAATCATGAAGAAGCAATTTCTAGAGACCTTTAATGCCATCAATGCAGAATTAAACAATACTTTTAAGGCTCTGTTTGGTGGTGGAAAGGCTAAATTAGTCTTAGAAGATGAAGATGATATCTTGGAGACAGGTATCGACATCGATGTACAACCACCAGGTAAGTCAGTAAAATCAATACGTCTATTCTCAGGTGGTGAAAAGACCTTAATCGCTATCTGTGTATTATTCACAATATTGAAGATTAGACCTGTACCTCTAATTGTCTTTGATGAAGTTGAAGCAGCTTTAGACCAAGCAAATGTCGAAAGATTTGCTAAATATGTAAAATCATTTGGTGATGACAGTCAATTCATCATCATCACTCATAGGCCAGGAACTATGGCCCAATGTGATGTATTATATGGTGTCACTATGCAAAATAGAGGTGTATCGCAAATGTTGAAGGTCAAACTAGTTGATGCGATAGAAATGGCTGAAAAGGAGGAAACTAATGGGCTTTCTTGATAACTTAAAAGCGAAATTTAGTAAGAGTAAAGACCAAGATAAATATCTTAGTGGTTTTGCCAAAACGAGCAGTGCCTTAGGTAGTAAATTAAAATATATAACCGATGAAGGGAAGATGAACGCCGATGACTTTCTAGAAAAGTTGATGGTTACTCTCATCGAATGTGATTTAGGATATCAGACATCACAAAAAATAACTGACAGATTCTTTGAATATACAAGAGATTATCCAGTTTTATTGAAGCGTGATCTGATGAATATGCTAACTGAGACCATGGCTAATATCTATAATGAAAAACCTGATGGTGAAATTAAATATAACGAAAATGGTCCAACAGTCATCTTAATGGTAGGCGTCAATGGTTCAGGTAAGACTTCAACCATCGCAAAATTGGCTAAGATGTATAAAGATGAAGGAAAGAAAGTCTGTCTGGTAGCAGCTGACACCTTTAGAGCAGGGGCAGTAGAACAACTAAGACAGTGGTCACTCAAAATTGATGTCGACTTTGTGGGTGGTGAAGAAAATAGAGATCCTAGCTCTGTTCTTGTTGACGGCTTAAGAAGGGCTAAGGAATTAGGTTCGGATATCGTTCTTTGTGATACGGCAGGCCGTTTACAAAATAAAGCTAACTTAATGGCTGAATTAGCTAAGATGAAAAGGGTTCTAGCTCGAGAAATTGAAGGTGCTCCCCACAATACTTGGCTGGTCCTAGATGCTAACACGGGTCAAAATGGTATGTCACAAGCCATGTTATTTAATGAGGTGACGGACTTAGATGGTATTATTCTCACTAAGATGGACGGCACTTCAAAAGGTGGTATTGTCATCGCAATCAAGGATGTGGTTGGCATTCCTGTCCGCTATATAACTTTTGGTGAGACGATGGATGATATTAAGGCTTTCGACCTCGACTTATATCTCTATAGCATCATAGGTTCACTAAATGAAAATTGATGAAAGATTTAAAGCTATCTCTCTAATTGATTACTATGGTTCATTATTAACCGAACATCAATTAGAAGTCTTGAAAGACTACTACTACAATGACTTTTCCATGATAGAGATAGCAGAGAACTACAAAGTATCTAAAAGTGCTATATCTGATTTAATCAAAAGGTCTATCAACCAATTAAATGACTACGAAGATAAATTAAATCTTATACAATTAGCTAAAAAAAGAGAAACAATTTTAGGCGAATTATCTAAGATAGAAGATGAAAGAGTAATTACTTTAATAAATAAACTAAGAGATTTAGAATAGGAGGAAAACTATGACAAAAGTAATTTCAGTTAATTCTGGCAGTTCTTCATTAAAATTCCAATTATTCCAGATGCCTGAAGAAATAGTGCTAGCTTCAGGGCAGGCTGAGAGAATAGGCTTGCCGATGGGAGTTTTCACCATCAAAATCAATGATGAAAAAACTTCTATCGAGACACCTATCCCAAATCACAACGTAGCTGTAAAGTTTTTATTAGAAGCCTTAGTATCACACAATATTGTTAAGAGTCTAGATGAAATAGAAGCAGCCGGACATCGCATTGTGCAAGGTGGCGCTTATTTTGACCAATCAGTAAAAGTAGATGAGGATGTCATCGCTAAAGTTGATGAATTATGTGAATTAGCACCATTGCACAATCCTGCTCATCTGGTATGTTACAGAGCATTTAAGGAAGCTTTGCCAAATATTGAACACGTCTTTGTTTTTGATACAGCCTTTCATCAAACGATGGGACCTGAATCATATCTATTCCCTGTACCATATGAATGGTATACCGATTATAAGATTAGAAGATATGGAGCTCACGGTACATCTCATCAATATGTTTCTCAAAGAGTTGCTGAATTGATGCATAAAGATATCAATGATATGAATATCATCACTTGCCATCTAGGTAATGGTGCTTCTATCTCAGCTATCAGAAATGGCAAATGTATAAATACATCTATGGGACTAACACCGCTAGGTGGTATTATGATGGGTTCAAGATCTGGTGATATCGATCCAACTGTCGTATTCTATATGATGAAAAAATTAGCTTGCACTCCTGATGAAATGGATGTATACCTAAATAAGAAATCAGGTATGCTAGGAGTTTCTGGTATTTCCAGTGATGCTAGAGATGTCCAAAAGGCTGCTAAAGAGGGTGATGAAAGAGCTAAACTTACAATAGATTTATACATCAATCGTGTAATAAATGTCGTAGGTGGTTACTATATGCAATTAGGTCATGTCGATGCAATGGTATTTACAGCCGGTCTTGGTGAAAATGATATTAAGATGAGAGCTGATATCTTAGATGCTCTAAAAGAGGGCATGCATCTATCAATTAACTACGACGCAAATAGTAATGTAAATGGAGAGACTTGTATCTCTAATGAAGATTCTAGTGTTGCAGTATGGGTTATTCCAACTAATGAAGAACTTGTCATCGCTAGAGATACTACAAGAATTTTAGGATTATAAGGAAGTGTTAATTTATGTTTACTAAATTTTCTAAGCCAATTATCGAAAACGAAAATATTACTATCTTTCGTCACCAACAACCAGATGGTGACGCTGTATGTTCACAATTAGCTCTAAAAGCTTGGATTGAAAAAAACTTTAGAAATAAGACGGTTAAAGTAGTTGGTAATGATTTATTTGATGTGTATCCCATCCATGATGAAGTAGATGATGAATTTATCAAATCTTCATTAGCTATTGTTTTGGATACAGCGACATCAGCCAGGGTAGATGACCAAAGATTTAAAATGGCTAAAACAGTCATGAAGATTGACCACCATATTCCTGTTGAAGAATTTGGTGAAATCAATATAACTAATCCAAAAGCTGCAGCAACAGCTGAATTATTGACATTTTTATTCTTAGATGGCGATGTGATAGGCTATCGTGTCAATGAAGAATGTGCTCAGTATCTATATGCTGGTATATTATATGATACACAATCATTTACAACCACTAGCACCAGTCAATGGACTTTAAATGCTGCAAGTGAATTAGCTCAAACAGGTATCGATATCAATAAGATTTCGCGTAGTGTTTTAGAAAAGGACTTAAGCACTTTTGAAAAAATTACTAAATTCCGTCAATTATTTAAGGCGGAAGATGGACTGGGATATATCATTCTGAATAAAGAGGATCTAGCTCAACAAAATCTAACTGTTCGTCAAGCTAAAGATATGATATCTGAGTTCAACAATATTAAAGAAGTTAAGATTTGCTTAGTTGCAGCTCAAGGTGAAAATGGATGCTATCAGGCATCTATTCGTTCAAAAATAAATTATCCCGTTAATGAAATCGCCAATAAGTTTAACGGTGGTGGACACGCCAATGCAGTTGGCATTAAAGAGCTAGATGAGGGCAAGCTTAAAGACTTGTATAAAGAGCTCTTAGCTTACATTAAAAGAATTGATAATAATCAGTAAAAAAGATATAATCTATACAGGAGGAATTTTTAAAAATGGAAACACTTAATAAAAAAGCATTAGCTGAAATTATTTCTGAAAAGACTGGTGTAACAAAAAAAGCAGCAAATGAAACAATCAATCTATTTCTAGAAACAATTGCTGATACATTAAAGAATGGAGGAAAAGTTGATTTAACTGGATTCGGTAAATTCGAAGTTAAAGAACGTAGTGCTCGCACTGGTATCAATCCAGCAACTAAAGAGACTATTGAAATTCCAGCAACTAAGATTCCAAGTTTCAAGGCATCTAAAACTCTTAAAGATTTAGTTAAATAAGTTTAGTTATTAGCTCTCAATTATGAGAGCTTTTTTATTAATCTAATATAAAAAGCATACTTACTACGTATGCTTATCTATATATCATTAATTTCGCATAATCTATATTATGTAATTTTTAGATTAACTTATCCTTATAAGATGTGCCAATATCTGTCTTAGCCACATTAAAGTATTCAGCAATAGTAGCTCCGATATTGGCGAAGCTAGTGCCTTGTGGCAAGATGCCTGAACCCTTATAAGTTTTAGAATAAATTAATAGTGGGATCATCTCTCTTGTATGGTCACTGCCAATCCAAGTTGGATCGTTGCCATGGTCAGCAGTAATCATCAAGATATCATCTTCATGTAATACTGATAGTAATTCAGCTAATTTCTCATCAAAGGCTACTAATTCCTTAGCATATCCTTCGGGATTACGACGGTGCCCCCACTTCGCATCAAAGTCTACTAAATTGACAAAGCATAAGCCATTAAAATCTTCTTTAGCTACTTCGATGGTCTGTTCCATGCCCTGTACACTAGACTTTGATTTAATCGCTCTAGTAATACCTTTAGTATTAAATATGTCATTGATCTTGCCAATGCTTATAACATCATAATTAGCTTCTTTTAAGTTGTCTAAGATAGTTCTATCTGTTGGATCTAGAGCATAGTCATGACGATTGCTGGTTCTTTCAAAATTGTCTTTGCTTATACCTATAAATGGTCTAGCGATAACACGGCCTACTAGCCATTCTGGTTTCATAGTTATTTCTCTAGCGATTTGACATGTTCTATAGATTTCATCTAATCCAAATAATTCTTCATGAGCTGCAATCTGTAGTACTGAATCAGCAGAGGTATAAATTATCATCTCTTTAGTTTCCAATTGTCTTTCCCCTAATTCTTTAATGATTTCAGTACCGGAAGCACTATAATTGCCAATGAACTTATGACCTGTCTTAGCTTCTAATTCATCTATTAATTCTTGGGGGAATCCAGTGTCTGTAAAAGTGATAAATGGCTTAGTAGTCAAGACACCCATAATCTCCCAATGCCCTGTCATCGTATCTTTGCCTGTAGATTGTTCTTTAAGCTTAGTAATATATGAATTAAAAGGCATTATAGCGGGATTTCCCTCAACTGGTGTCAAATTACACATGCCTAGCTTTTGTAAGTTAGGAATCTTATATTGGCCTTTAGTAGCTTCGAAGATATGTCCTAAAGTATTAGCTCCATCATCACCATATGCAGCACTACTCTCATCACTGCCAACACCTAACGAATCAATTACAATTAAGAATATGCGTTTATTTTCCATTTTGATCTCCCTTTTTAGCCAATGGATGGCAATTGATATATGTATCTTTTAAATGACTATTTTCAATATGGGTATATATCTCCGTCGTTGATATCGAGCTGTGTCCTAAGAGTTCCTGTATAACTCTTAAATCAGCCCCTCCTTCTAATAGATGCGTAGCATAAGAATGACGCAATTTATGAGGCGTGATATCTTTTTTGATATTTAATTCTAGTCGTTTAGATTTTAACATATTTTCAACATATTGCCGATAAATATGATTAGACTTCGAATTGATGAAGAAGTAGTTACTAGGCTTTTTAAGCCACATAGAACGAACTTTGAGATATTCCTTCATCATCTTGAGTGTTCGATAAGGAATAGGTATAAGTCTTTCCTTATCACCCTTTCCTAGCACCTTGATAAAACCATCATTTAGATTTACTTGACTATACATCAAGTCACAACATTCGCTGACTCTTAGTCCACAACCATAGATAGTTTCAAGTAAGGCATGATCAAGAATGCTTTTAGGATCTTCGCCAAAAGAATTCATCAATAGTTCCACTTCTTCTAAAGTGCAATATATCGGTAAGTGGCTATCTTTTCTGGCACTATGGATATTCTTAGATACATCTTTGATATCATATTTAAAATATAGATAGTTATGAAAGACACTAATCGCTGACTTCATTCTATTGATTGAACTTCCTTTTTTAATATCGATTAAAGAATCAATAAAATTATTGATATCTCTAGTTTTGACATCTTCTATGTTTTCAATATGATCGTTAAAGAGATAATCAAAATAGAGCTTTAAATCTTGCTTATAAGAATTGACAGTTGATTCAGCCTTGCCACTTGAAATACTTAAATAGCGAAAGTAGTTATCAAAGGCATCCTTTATTTGCATGAATTAGCCCTCTCTATCAACTCTTGGGCAGCAGTCTTGGTCTGCCCATTGATGATTGAAGATGATATCATAGCTAGTTCAGAAATTATCTCTTCATCATTTAATTTCTTGATAGTCGTACTTGTAATACCATCACTGTCACTTTTATAGATATATAAATGATTATCTGCAAAAGCAGCTACTGGCGCTAAGTGAGTGATGGCAATGACCATGGTATCCTTTGCAATATCATGCATCTTCTTACCAACTGTAAAGGCCACTTTACCACTGACACCATTATCTATTTCATCAAAGACGACTAAAGAAGTATTGTTAAGACGCGTAAAGATAGTCTTAAGTCCTAACATCACTCTTGATATTTCTCCCCCACTAGCGACTTTATTTAGGGCTTTTAAGCTTTCACCAGCATTTAAAGAAATCATGAATTCAACATCATCAATACCATCAAAAGACATGTTCTTATCTTGAAAATCAATCTTGAATTGCACATTAGACAATAATAAATCATGAAGTTCTTTAATGACATTCTTTTCTAGCTGCAAAGCTTTTTCTTTACGTATCTTAGATAAATCCTTAGCTTTTTTAAAAGCCTTCTCTTTTAATTTCTCAATTATTTCTGTCTCTTTTTGAATATAATTTTCTCTATCTTCAAATTTATTAATCTTAATAATTAATTCAGCTTTTAATTCTAAGATGCCTTTGATATCAGTTTGATACTTACGTTTTAATCTATTTATTTCATATAGACGTTCTTCAATATGATTTATTTCTTCTTCCGATAAATCAAAACTTTCAAAAGTATTACTAACATTATTCATCTCATCTTCTAAAGAATAATATAAGTCATTGATAACATCATAAGATGATTTTAAAAGCTCATTATCAGCAATAGACCTTCTAAGCTCATATAAGAGATCCTTAATTCCTCTATCATCATTATATAAAGATAAGGCCATTCTTACCCTCTCCATATCTTTCTTAAAGCTCTTATAATACTTCTCTCTATTTAATAAATCTTCTTCTTCCTGTATGCTCAAATTGGCATTATTAATCTCCTCTAAAGAATATTTAAAGTAATCTAAGTCTCTTAGATTAAAATCTTCTTCCAAGAAGGAATCAAATTCTTTTTTTCTTTTATCATAAACATTAAAAAGCTCATGATATTCTTCTAATATATCTCTATCTTCAGCATAGATATCTAATAGACGTAAATGATTATTAGCATTTAAAAGATAGAAATTCTCCTTTTGGGAATGAATATCAATATCATCTTTAAATAATTTATTTAGAAAGTTTAAAGTTACGCTATTGTCATTTACAAAGATTGAATTTTTACCATCTTTGTTTATAACTCTTCTCACAATTAATTCATCATCAAAATCAATCGAAGCATCGGTAAGTAGAGCAGCATATTTATCATTGATATCAAATATTCCTTCAATGACAGATTTATCTGAACCAGTCTTAACGACACTGGAATCAGCACGCTGACCTGCTAGACATGACAAAGCTCCAACTATAATTGACTTACCAGCGCCCGTTTCACCAGTGAAGACATTAAAGCCTTTAGAGAATTCGATAGAAATATCTTTGATAATGGCATAATTCTTAATATTGAGTCTTTTAAGCATTTAGTTTATCTTCAATCTCCTTCATAAATGTCTTGATATCTATTTTTAATTCTTCTTTGATTTGATTAGTAGTTCCCTGTTGAGGATAAATATCATCTATGGCATATACATGCATATTTAAAAGTTGATTAGTCTTCACTAGATATTCACCTATAGCATCAGACAAGCCACCTATTAACATATCCCCTTCATAGATGTAGACTGTTTTATTTAATTCTACAATTTCATCTATCATCGCTTCATCAATAGGTTTAAAGAAACGACAATTGATCAAATCATAATTGTAATTATTGATATTGATGATATTCTCTATCTCTAATAAATCGCTTCCATAGCTCAATATTACAACATCAGGATTATCATGCCTTAAAAGATAATCCCAACTTCCTATCTTTATCTCATTTGCAGAACTAGTATCACCATTATACAGGCTAGTTCCACGAGGATATCTAAGAGCGAAAGGATGCTTTTGATTAAAGGCAGTAAAGATTAAGTCTTCTATCTCTTTATCATCTTTACCCTGTGCAAGGATGATATTTGGCAATGAACGTAAGAAAGAGATATCAAAGATGCCATGATGAGTTTCACCGTCATCTCCTACAAGCCCTGCTCTATCAATGCCAAAGACTACTGGTAAGTCCATGCGGCATACATCATGATTAACTTGATCGTAAGCTCTTTGTAAAAAAGATGAATAGATAGAAACAAATGGGCGCATGCCATTTAAGGCTAATCCTGCTGCAAAAGTGACTGCATGTTCCTCGGCGATACCACAATCAAAACTACGATCCGGGAAGTGAGCAAAGATGTTTTCAAGTTTAGAACCTGCCATCATCGCTGGAGTAATAGCGACAATATTATCGTCACTATACATCAAATGTTCGACCATATCCGCAACTACTTGTGAATAAGACTTATAATTCTTAGGTATTTCAACTAGTGGTTTCGCAGTTTCTATATCGAATGGGCCAACGCCATGCCAATGACCAGAAAAATCTTCTTCGGCAGGCTCATAGCCCTTACCCTTCTTAGTTACCACATGAACTACACAAGGTTCATCCTCATCTTTAGCTACCTCTAAGGCTCTAATTAAATCTTTGAGATTATGACCATCAACTGGGCCATGATAGTCTAAATTAAATTCTTTAAAGATACCTGAATCGACAACTTGATCTTTAATAGCTTTTTTGAAATTAGAAATTGATTCAATGATACTAGAGCCATATTTTTCATTCTTCTTCAAAAAGCCTTTGATATCAACTTTTAAATCATTGTATTGCTTAGAGTTACGAAGATTAGAAAAACCCTTAGATATAGCTCCCACGTTACGACTTATCGACATATCATTATCATTAAAGATGATGATTATCTTTTTCTTTTCATAGCCAATATTGTTTAAAGCTTCTAGAGCCATGCCAGACAATAAGGCGCCATCACCAATCACAGGTACAATATTGTAATCTTCTTTCTTTAAGTCTCTAGCGACGGCCATTCCCAATGCAGCACTTAAAGATGTTGAGGAATGACCAGCTTCAAAGACATCATAAGGGCTCTCTTTACGCTTTTGAAAGCCTGATAAGCCATAGAACTTGCGCAAAGTATCAAAGTACTTAGCTCGTCCAGTCAATATTTTATGAGTATATGATTGATGTCCTACATCAAAGAGGATTTTATCTTTCTTAAAATCAAAAACATAATGTAAAGCTATAGTTAATTCGACAACCCCTAAATTACTAGATAAGTGCCCGCCAGTCTTAGAAATGCTGTCGATAAGAAATAGACGGATATCGTCTGCCAACATCTGCAATTCCTCTAAATCTAAACCTCTAAGAAAATCAGGATTTTGAATGTCTTTTAAATTAAAACTCATCTTGCTTCCATCCTTTTCAAAATATCTAATAGATAGATAGTATTAAATTTTTGTTTAGAAATAAAGGCATATGTTTCTTCAAAGGCATTATGTAATCTATTTTCTATCTCTTCTACAGAATATAAAGACAGGGTTGTAAACTTATGATTTTTAATATCGCTATTTGTCTTACCTGTTTCTTGTTCACTCTTGATGACATCGAATAAATCATCCTGGATTTGAAATAGGCGACCAATTTGAATTCCTAATTTGTCATAGAAAGCAATATT
Organism: uncultured Bacillota bacterium; assembly: GCA_949290085.1. GTDB lineage: Bacteria > Bacillota_I > Bacilli_A > Erysipelotrichales > Erysipelotrichaceae > CALUZH01. Next base: position 22,124 of record CASEQH010000052.1, read on the forward strand.
CTTCTCATCATTACAAATGTACATGCCTAGATATAATGCAGCCTTAAATAAAGCTCCTGTCTTATAGTCCTGTATCTCGTTGAGCTTTTCTTCACTAATATTTTTATCTGCTCTAATATCCAATAGTTGACCATAAATCATTCCATTAATGCCACTGAAATTAGCTAGGGTCTTAATGATATTTAGTTTTAACTTATCGTTATATTTACTCCTAGATATGACATTAAAAGCCTCAGTCAATAAGGCATCACCAGCTAATACAGCGATATCTTCACCATAAGCCTTGTGACAAGAAGGCTTGCCACGACGAAAATCATCATTGTCCATGCATGGTAAATCATCATGAATCAATGAATAGGAGTGAATCATTTCTAAAGCTAGAGCGGCATCATAAGCATATTCTTCATCAATATCAAAACCTTTAACAATAGAGAAGATCAATTCTGGACGAAAATGTTTACCACCGATTGTCGAATATTCCATTGCCTCCTTTATCTTATTATTTAAAAGCGAATCAAAATATCCTTGAATATGCGAATCAAAGCTCATTTTCTTTTTCCTTTTCTAAATCTATCGTCTCTAGTTTCTTCTCAAATGATTCCAATTGTTTACTTAAATTCTTAGATATCTTTAAACCCTCTTCATAAAGTTCTATTGATTTATCTAAGTCAACATTGTCATTCTCTAATAAATTAACAATTTCTTCCAGACGTTTCATTTGGTCTTCGAATTTTTCTTTTGGCATTTAAGATCCTCCTTGTAAGTGACAGAAATCGTTCCATCATACATTTTAAGATAATAGTCTTCATTCAAAGTCATATCTGCTTTTCTCTTGATGACCTTATCATCTTTTAAAACTAAACTGTATCCCCTCTTTAAAACACTCTCAAAGCTATATGCATCTAATAAAATAGTAAATCTTTTTAATAGATTGCGTTTTAAGCTCAGTTGTAATGTCATAATCTGTTTGAGTTTTAACTGATCTATATCAATTAATTGTCTACTTTTACTTATCTTTTTAAGCATGTGTTGCTTAAGTTTATTATCTAAATAAAAGAGACTTTCCTTATATTGATAACGCCCCTTGATATTATTATATAACTTTGTCTTTAAAAACTCTAACTTGATAGTACAATCTTGTATGAGATATTTATCGACAGTAAAGATGCGGGAAGACATCAGATGCTTAAACTTTTCATTTTCTTGATTAAGGCGATTGTTTACTATGTATCTAATTCTTCTTTCAAAGTCGCATATCATATTATCCACTTCCTTGATATCAGGAGTTAGATATACCACTGCGCCAGTAGGCGTCGGTGCTCGCAAATCAGCTACAAAATCAGCAATGGTATAGTCTTGTTCATGCCCAATACCCGTGATGATAAATGTATTTAATTCATATATCGTATAAGCTAGTATTTCATCATTAAAGACAAAGAGATCTTCAAATGAACCACCACCTCTAGCTAATATAATTGCATCATAATTCAATGTATCAACATATTTAAGAGTAGAAATAATTTCTTTAGCTGCCATTTCACCTTGCACCAATACCGGATAATAAGTGACTTTAGCTACTGGCCAACGATTGGCAAAATTTGTTTTAATATCAGAAAGTGCAGCACTGGCATTTCCCACTAGCACAGCTATATTCATTGGATATAAAGGTTTTTCCCTCTTGTGTTCAGATGCGAAATAACCTTTAGCCTGTAGATTATTTTTTAATTTTTCAAACTTTAAAAATAGATCGCCAATGCCATCTAATTTCATAATTGTAATATAGAGTTGTAGTTGACCACTGGCTTGAAAGATTGAAGTGTTAGCCTTCACTAAGACCTTGTCACCATTTTTAGGTTCAAAGTTTAGATTATTTGCCGCATAGCGAAACATCACACAAGATATCGTCGCCTTGTCATCCTTTAAAGAAAAATAGAGATGTCCACTTTGATGACGATGATAGTTTGATATCTCTCCACTTACAATCACATTCTGCAAACTAGCATCACTATCCAGTTTATTCTTCAAGTAGTTCAACAGATTTGAGACAGTCAAATTCATATTTATAGTCTATCTAAGACACCATTAATATAACGATAATTATCTGGATCAGAATATTTTTTTGATAATTGTAAAGCTTCGTTTATGACGACAGCTTTATCATTTAGATTTAGTTGCAATTCACTTAATGCCACCAGCATGATAGCTTGGTCAACCAGATTTAAGCGATCAAAAGACCACTTATTGAGGTATTGCTCAATTTTTCCCTTGTATACATCTTCGTTATTAGAGATATCCACAAGGATTGAAGAGATAAAATCGCTGTACCCTTCTTTATTTTCTTCAGCATTTAAAGAAGCTTGTAAATCATCATGTAATAAAAGATGACGATATACTTTTTCCATTAAAAAAATTCTTTCTTCATGTCTATTCATGTATATTATTTTAGCATACTTAAAGATAAAAAAACTATATAATGCTATAATAATTTCGTGTATAAAATGTCACTGAGCAAACGCTTTATCGGCCATTTAAAAACTATCACTACACATAAGTTTCTAGTCATGAAGCTCTGTTTTAAATGCGGTCTTTATATGCAAGGCTTATTACATGATTTATCCAAATATAGTCCTGTAGAATTTTTTAATGGTGTTAGATACTATCAAGGTTACCGTTCGCCTATCGATGAAGAAAAAGAAGAGATAGGCTATTCAAAGGCTTGGCTTCATCATAAAGGCAGAAATAAACACCATTGGGAATACTGGTTAGACTTTAATCTAAATGGTCAATTAATAGCTCCTTTAGCAATGCCATATAATTATATTATCGAATCTGTTTTAGATAAGATTGCTGCTAGTAAGGTATATCGAGGCAAAGATTATACTGATGACTACCCTCTTTATTATTTTGAAAAAGGGAATAGTAAAAATATCATGCATCAATATAATGCTAAACAATTTAAAGAATTATTATCATATTTAGCTATTAATGGCGAAGAAAAAGCTTTGGCTCACTATGCTAAATTATATAAGGATTTTAAAAAGTCAAAGCGACTTAAATAATTCATCCCACTTTTTGATTATCTTATTTATCTCATAATTTTCAGCATGATTATAAGCACTAATCTTAAGCTTTTCATAATCCCCGCTAAAGCTATCAATGATACAATCTGCAATTTCAAGTGGATCAAAAGAATCTACTACTTTACCATTGACACCTTCCTCTATGACTTCATATATCGCATCACCACAATGAGTTGAGATAGTATAGATGGAAAAACAATTCGCTTCAATGATACTTAAAGCATAGCCTTCAGTAAAGGAAGTGACGATTTGGCCATCGCACAAGCGATAATATGCTTCTATATTTTTAATGCTTCCTAACATAGATATTTCATCAACTAGAGAATAATCTTCTATCATCTTTTTGACCTTGGCATATTTTGAGCCATCTCCACAAATATATAGATGATAATTAAAAGCTTTTTCTTTTAAAACTTTACATACTTCAATTAATAGTTCAGGATTTTTTTGAGTCTCTAAACGCCCTACATAGATCAAATTTAACTTATCATGACTAGGTATCTTCTCTCTTTTGAAACGACTAGGATTATGAATGACTGATGATTTGTTCTTAAGTTCCGGCTTAGCTTTGACAATATTATCTCTAGCTGAGTCAGTCAAAAAGACAGTATGTTTAGGTTTGATACAAAGCCTCAGCATAAACTTGAAAAAAGGATGCAAATAATCATTTGCATCAAAGTGATAATGGAAGATGACCTCTCTTTTACTAGGTGCAAAAAGATAAGAATCTAAACTAGAAGCGATAATAATATCATCTTCACAAGTTATAGCTTGGATTTTTTTACGATAATAATTCTTTTTAACAACGAAGTGATAGAACAATCGCAAAGATAATCCAATCACTTTAAAATATTGGCACTTATTAAGATATTCCTTAAGATAGCGGTCAAAACAACATACCTCAATTGGCAAACCTAAAGATGCAACTTCTAAGTCAGAACTATCAAAAAAACTCTCATTTTGTCTTGCGGCTACAGAAATTAATAAACAGTCATAATTTAGTTTTTTTAATTCTTTTAATAAGTTGATGGAAACCATCTCTGTTCCACCACTATGATAAGTTTGTTGAATGAGCCAAACAATTTTTTTCATCTTATCTCAAATATGCTTCATAGAGTCGTTCGGTGATATTAGAAGCATAAAAGTCCATATTTAAACCGCGATATATTTCAACTACCGCTGCATCAGTTCCGCCATATATAGGTCTAATAGTACGATTAGTTACATACTTAAAGCCTATACCTACGACATATAATACTAGTAATAAGATACTAAGATTTCTTCTCGACTTATTATCAAAGAATAACAGATAAAAGATAACGCCAGCTATAAAACCACCTAGATGTACAATTATACCGACATTAGCGACAAAAGATATCGCAACATTAACAAGGATAATCTGTAGTAAATAGTACGAACTTAGATATCCTCCTCGATATGCCATGATTAAATAGACTGCCATGAGACCAAAAAGTCCACCACTGAGACCTACTATCATAGAATTATCTAATAAAATACCATTTAGTAACGCTCCACAGATAGTTGAACCATACAAGATAATACCAAATTTTAAAGAACCTATTGATTCTTCTAAGGCTGAGCCTAGAATATATAAACTATACATATTCATTAAGAAGTGAATGATAGAACCGTGGACAAAACCATATGTCAAAAGACGCCAGAATTGATTTAAACCGAGTGTAAACATCTTGTAGTCAGCTCCCATCACTATCATTGAAGCGACACTGTCATAATTCATCTGCAACAAGAATGAGAGAATAAAATTAATGACACAGATAGCCATAGTCACATAAGTGACTATCATCGGTATCTTTTTTAGATTGCGCTTTTGTTTCCTGGCTGTGACCACTGTCTCATTGATATCATTGATGAGCTGCTTAGTCTCGGCTATAGGGTCACTAGTTTCATGTACAACATTTTTTATGCCTGGATAAGCAAAAGAGACATCAATACCATCATAATAATCATTATCGATGGCGATGCTGTCATAAACTTCATCATCCAAGATGATATCTTTACCTATATGAATATCCAAGAATGTCCTATTAGGTAAACGAAGATTATTAGCTAAAAAGTTTATGCTTTCATCTAGCCTACTTTTCTCATAGATGACTTGTTCAATAGATTTAGTAGTGATTCTAATGAGAGAATATGTTTGATTTTCTCCATTTACTAGCCACACTTCATCCTTTTGAACACGGGATAGAATAACTGATTTATAGTTAAATTTAGTGAGAAAGAAATGTAAGAGCTGTGTAATCTTATATGTATTATCCATTATTTTCCTTCTTTCATATTAATATATTCAATCATATAAGCCGGCATATCGGTACTAAAAGACATCCTTTCTAATGTCTTAGGATGAACAAAGCTCAAATAGTAGGCATGTAGATACTGACCACTGTCATCTAATACTTTTCTTGAATACTTAGCATCATTTAATACTGGATGATTAATATATTTCATATGGACTCTTATCTGATGAGTACGACCAGTTAGAAGTTCTACATCTAATAATGTCGAATCATCAAAACGTTTTAATACCTTAAATAAAGTTATGGCATTTTTTGAATTTAAGGAAGTTACAGTCATATTTTGCCTATTGTTATGATCTCGCCCAATAGGAGCATTTATCTCTCCTTCGTCATGTTCAATAACGCCATTAACTATTGCATAATACTTCCTGAAACAAGTTTTATCTTTTAATTGTTCGCTCAAAAAAGCATGGGCGTAATCATTTTTAGCACAAACTAATAAACCAGATGTATCCTTATCGATACGATGGACAATACCAGGTCTAGTAGGATCATCACTATTACTCAAGGAGTTGCAATGATATAGTAGGCCATGGACAAGCGTATTATCAAAATTTCCGCTACCAGGATGAACTACTAAACCTTTTGGCTTATTGATGACGATCAAATCATCATCTTCATAAATGATATCTAAGTCCATCTTTACAGGATGAATATCCATAGGTACTTCAATTATATATTCAAGATTAATTTCATCATTTAGTTCTAAACGATAATTAGCTCTTGTCTTTTCACCATTTACTAGAACATGCCCATCAGCAATTAACTTTTGTATCTTACTGCGAGATAATGTTGAATTATAACTTAAAAAGATATCTATCCTTAGACCAACATTATTTTCATCAATAATATAATTAAGCTTTTCCATGTCTACTTTCCTTTAAAATATTAATAATAAATAATAGAACACCAATAGTTAGAAAACTGTCGGCCAAATTGAATACCGGAAAAGGATAGCCAAAGATATTACAAGCGATAAAATCTACTACATAACCCAAATTCAATCTATCGATGAAATTGCCCAGTGCCCCACCTATCATTAAAGATATAGATACTTTCTCTAGAATAGCTTTATCATTAGCTTTAAATAATAGATACAATAAAAATATTAAAGCAACACAAGTAACTAACAATAGAAATAACATTTTTCCCTCAAGAATACTAAAACCAGCGCCAGTATTCTGCACATATTTTAAAGATAAGAAGCCATCAATTATAGTCTGACTTTCATATAGATCAAAATTAGACACAATCCAAAATTTAGATAATTGGTCTACAATGATAGTTGCGATAATAATTAATATATACTTAATAAATTTCATAAGAGTATTTTATCATATATTAACTGTGTTTTTTAAGAATTTGATTCTCGAGGTCTTCCTTGAATTGATTGGTGTATAAATTATAGTAATAGCCCTTTAAATTCATGAGTTCAGTGTGGTTTCCATCTTCTATTATCTTACCCTTTTTGATAACTAAGATACGATCAGCATTGACGATGGTAGAAAGACGGTGAGCTACCACAAAAGAAGTTCTATTCTTCATGATATTCTCGATGGCAAATTGGATTATTTTCTCTGTCTCCGTATCAATCGATGCAGTAGCTTCATCGAGGATAAAGATGGCTGGATTAGCTAATATCGCCCTTGCGAAACAAATCAATTGTTTCTGGCCAGTAGAAAGACGCGAACCACCCTCTCCTACATCAGTATTGTAACCATCCTTAAATTGCATGATAAAATCATGAGCATTAACTAGTTTACTAGCAGCAATGATATCTTCTTCGCTAGCATTTAAGGAACCAAAGCGAATGTTGTCATAGATAGTACCCGAAAAAAGATATGGTGCTTGCAAGACATAACCAAGGTTTGAATGAAGCCAACCGATTGAACGTTTACGATAGTCAATGCCATCAATCAGCACTTCGCCTTTCACTGGCTCATAGAAACGACATAAGAGATTTACAATCGTACTTTTACCACTACCTGTCTCGCCTACTAGAGCAATGGTTTGACCATGTTTAACCTTAAGATTGAAATTTTCTAAGATAGGCTCTTCTTTAATATAGTGAAAATCAATATTTTTAAATTCGATATCACCAACTATTTTTTCAAAGTTTTCATATTTAGGATTAAAGATATCACCATATTTTTCCACAACTTCAGGTGTATCTACAATGCTTGGCTCTTCATTTAGCAACTGTACAATTCTTTCACCACTTGCCTGAGCCATCTGTATATCTTGTAAAATCATGGCAATATTTCTGATTGGTTCAAAGAATTGTTGGGCATATTGCGTAAACATCATCAAAGTACCAAAACCAATCACATGATCAAATGCCAAATTACTTCCTATCCATAATATAGAAGCCATGGCTAGCGAAGAGATAAATTGAACTAGAGGCCTAAATATACCACTAAGTCTAGCCGCCTTGACCGAAACCTTCTGCATATAAGAAGTTTCTTCTTTAAATTCATTAAAATTAGATTCTTCAAGAACTAGAGTCTTAGTCGTCTTAGCTCCATTAATTCCTTCATTAAAGGCATTAGTGATACGCGAATTAGATTTTCTAACTTCACGATAAGCCTTCAATATTCTTTTTTGAAAGTAAATAGAAGCGATGACTAAAAGTGGAACAACCATCAAGACTAGCAATGTCAAAGTGACATTTGTTTGTAACATGATGACAGTTGAAAAAATCATCAATGGAATACCCCATGCGAACTCCGTAAATGACCAGGAGACTATTTCTGCAAGTCTTGCAATATCCGAAGTCATTCTTGAAACTAGCCAACCAATAGGTGTCACATCATAGTAATTAAAAGATAATGACTGTAATTTCTTGAATAATTTTTCTCTTAAAAAATATGCAAAACCCATCTCAGCCTTACCAGCAGTCTTAAAGTAAAACAGATGGAATAAAGGTGTGATAATGCTGAGAATAAGATATAAGACAATAAATAAAATAAATAGGTTGATATCGTAATCAGGATTGGCAAAATTATCAATTGCAACCTTATTTAAATACGGAAAAATGGCATCCATTAAGGCAATAAAAGTATTTAAGATAATCAGTACTACGATATATTTATAAAACGGACGGAATAAACCAAAAATGGTCTTCCACATTGAGACATTAAAGCCTGAATCCGAAAAATCTTTTTCTTCAAATTTAGTTGACATTTATTGTTTCCTCTTTTATAGAATTCTGTATCTCATTGATACGCGAGTAAAAACCATCAGTTTTAATGAGGTCTTCATGTTTTCCAACTTGAGTAATGGTGCCATTTTCCATCACAACAATATAGTCGGCATCCTTAGCAGTTAATACTCTTTGAGTAATTATAAGCATAGTGACATCGCCTTCTAGAGTCTTTAGAGCTTTTCTTATATTGACATCTGTTTGAGCATCAACAGCACTTAATGAATCATCAAATACTAGGATTTCACAATCATTTACTAAAGTTCTGGCGATGGCAATACGCTGTTTTTGACCACCGGATAGAGTTATACCCTTTTCGCCAACAATAGTGTCATAACCTTTTTCAAATTCATTGATTACATCATGAACACAGGCGATAGAAGTAGCCTCTTTAATGCGACGAAAATCAATATTAGCATTTGATACTCGTAAATTCTCATAGATGGTCTTAGAAAATAAAAATGGTTCTTGCAATACTATGCCTATATTTTTACGCAAATGCTTTTTAGCAATACTAGAAATATCGACACCATTAATCGATATAGAACCATCTGTTGGTTCATATAATCGGTCCAATAATTGAATAAGCGATGACTTGCCACTGCCAGTTGGACCAATAATAGCCACTGTATCACCCTTATTGATATGCAGATTGATATCTTTAAGTATCTCAGTATCAGGGTCATCATCATAATGGAAAGACACATGATCAAAGTCTATAGATCCGTCAAGAGATGGATATAAGCCATCTTCTAAATCTTCAATCTTCTCATTTTTAATCTCAATTAGACGGTCAAGTGAAACAGTCAATCGTCCAAAGTCGCTAAGTATTCTTCCTAATTGTCGAAGTTGATAGAGAATAGTGGTTTGATAAGTGACAAAGACAGTAAAATTACCAATAGTCAAACTATTATTCTGTACCGAAAAAACACCAAAAACAATGACAGAAAGAATTCCTAATAGACAAATGAGATAACTTGAAGCCCAAAACCATCCAAGATAAGATAGCATCTTATAAGTTACATCTTGATAGTTTTTAGATAGTGTTAAGAACTTATCGAGTTCATAACGCTCACGATGAAAAGCTTTGATGACACGAACGCCACTAAGCGATTCTTGTATCTTTGTCGTCATAACACCCTCAGCTTCATCTGATAGCGTAAATTGTTTGCGAACCTTACAGAAAAAGATATAACTATAAATAAAGATGATGGGTAAAGAAATACTGGCAATTAATGCCATATTTATATTGATAGAAAATAAAATATATAAAGCTGAAATAGCTGAGACGATAATTACAACTATCTCAAGACATTGACCAGCAAAAAATCTTCTTATCGTATCGACATCAGAAGTACATCTTTGTACTAAGTCACCAGTCTTAGCTCTCACATGATAAGCATAAGGTAATTTTTGTAAGTGATCGTAAAGGTCATTACGAATATTAAGCGATAGACCTTCAGAAAAGATAGCTTGGCCATTATATCGATAGAACATCATTAAGGCATGAATAGCATACATGATGATTAACACTATGGCTACAACCCATATATTATGGCTTAAATAATCAATGCCTCCTAAGAGTTCACTAAAAAACGACAAAAAAGGATTAGTCACTGGTAACCCTTGTATGAGATTGTCTATTACAAAACTAAATATTAAGCTGGTCAATAGACCTAATATAGCATATATTATTGATGCTAAAACACTAGAAATGAAAATGTATCTGTATTTTTTAAAATGTTCAAATATAAATTTAAACCGCGTCATTTATTATAAATTTGTTTCAAAGCCTGTGCAATTTGATCGGGGCAAGAAGTATTTTTATTGCCACATTTAACTCCATCAAATCTATCGATGACATAGTCGATGGGCATGCCGACTAAGATTTTTGATATGCCCAACAAATTGCCAGGACAACCCCCTATAATCTTAACGTTTTCTATAATATTGTCATCATTAATATCAAAAATCATTTTTTGGGAACAAGTTCCCTTTGGTGTATATTCATAGTTCATATAATTACACTCTCTCTAACTCAGAAAAATGCTCAAAGAGATCATTTTTACATGCGATGATAAGCTTATCATCTTTAGTTATTAATTCATTAGGGTCAACAGTCAATGTAAGCTTCTTATCTCTTCTAATTGCAATTACATTGATGCCAAAATTATTGCGAAGATTTAGTTCGCTGAGTGTATAACCAACCCAAGTATCTAATACATGTATCTCAACGATAGAATACTCACTATCGATATCAAAAAGGTCAATGATGTCTGGTGAAACAAGTTTCTTAGCCACTCGCTTACCAATTTCTTTTTCAGGCAGTACTACTTCATCAGCACCTATCTTCATCAAAATCTCAGAATATTTACGATTTTTAGCCTTGGCGATTATCTTTTTAACCCCAAGTTCCTTAAGGTTCATAATACACATAATAGAATCTTCTAGATGTGAGCCCGTTGCCACGACAGCACAATCAACTTCTTCAATGCCGACAGCCTTTAATTGCTCAATGTCATTGATGTTTAGACATACAGCATGTGTAACAAATTCGCTCATCCTTTCTACTTGTGCGATATCATTGTCTATCGCAATAACATCGTGACCATAGCAAGATAGATTCTTAGCTATAGTTGATCCAAAGATTCCTAAACCTAAAACTGCATAAGTATTTTTTTTCATATCAATTACCCCACAACAATATCAGTGGCTGGATATCGTACTCCTGTATCAGCCTTCACTCTTCTACGCAAAGATAGAGCGATAGTGATTGGACCGACTCTGCCAATAAACATTAATAATATAATTATAATCTTAGAAGCTGTACATAGCGAAGTAGTTATACCAGTCGTCAAACCGACAGTAGCTAAAGCAGATACAACTTCAAAAAGAATGTCTATAAACTCTTGATTTTCAAATATCGAAATGAAAAACGAAGAAACAAGTGTTAACGATATATACAGTAAAAATACAACAAACGCTTTAATAATATAACTGTAATGTACTTCTCGTTTAAAGAAACTAACGGTATTTCTATCATTAATTATAGTCAAAGCTGAATAAATCAGTAAGAAGAGAGTCGTTGTTTTAATACCACCAGCGGTACCTCCAGGCGATCCGCCAATAAACATCAAAGCAATCATGACTAGCTTGGTAGCGTCATGTAATATTGTGAAATCAATCGTAAAGAATCCTGCTGTACGCAATGTTACAGAATTAAAGAAAGAAGCTAAAATCTTATCAAAGAGACCTAGATGAGATAAAGAATTATGGTACTCCAAAATAAGAATCATAACAGCACCAAACGTAATTAGGAAAAATGTAACAATTAACACTACTTTTGTATTAATCCTAAGTTTTTCAAAGAAATATTTAATATTTTTCTTTAAATTATGCATAACACGTAAATTATGCGCTACATCAAACCATACCGCGAATCCTAGACCGCCCATTATGATTAAAAATGGAACAACTAAATTTATCACTAAATTAGTCTGATAATCTACTAAAGAATTAGGTCCTAATATATCAATACCAGCATTACAAAAAGCAGATACCGATAAGAATAACGACTGAAATAATTCTAATAAAATATTATCTCCGCGATATAGCTGAGTAAATATAAGAATAAATCCTAAAAATTCGAAAAAGAATGTGTACCGTACTATGGCTTTTATATAGCTTCCAACACCGTGGAAATCTTCTTTGCTCAAAGCGTCTTTTAATAACATTTTTTCTCTGAAATCCAGCTTGGCATGCATAAAGAGCAAGAGTACAGACACAAAGGTCATAAGCCCTAAACCACCAATCTGAATAAGAAGAAGAACGACGATTTGACCGAAAATAGTGAATTGATCTGCAGGCACTACTGTGACCAATCCTGTCACACAGGTTGAAGTTGTTGCAGTGAACAAAGCATCAATATAATTGATGTCTTGATTGTTGTTAGAAATATCTAATGTCAATAAAAAAGAGCCCACTAAAATAACTATCAAAAAAGAAAAAGCGAGAGTTATTTCTGGACGTGTTTTCTTAAAAGGATTGCGCTTCATAAACCTTTCTTTCATCCCCATGTGAGCATTATAGCACTATGATTTTTAAAAATAAAGACTTAAGTCTTTAATTTAATAACAATATAGAGTAAAATATTTGAAGTGAAGAGGTTATTTATGGAAAAAATACGTACAAGATTTGCTCCAAGCCCTACTGGCTATATGCACATAGGCAATCTAAGGACAGCATTATATGCATATTTAGTTGCAAAGAAACAAAAAGATGGAGTTTTTATTCTCAGAATAGAAGATACTGACCAACAAAGATTGATAGAAGGTGCTACTGACATAATTTTTAACACCTTAAAAGAATGTGGTCTCCAACACGATGAAGGGCCAGATGTCGGCGGTGATTATGGACCATATGTTCAATCAGAAAGAATGAAGTCTGGCATTTATAAAAAATATGCCTTAGAACTAGTTGAAAAAGGTAAAGCACATATCTGTTTCTGCAAGGAAGAAGATATTAAAGCTCAAAAAGAAGTAGCTGAGGCACGTGGTGAATCTTTCATCTATGTCGACCCTTGTAAGAAACTATCAAAAGAAGAAATACAAAACAGAATTGATGCAGGTGAACCATATGTCGTAAGACAAAATATCGACCCTAATGGAACAACTTCATTCGTCGATGAAGTATATGGCACTATCACTGTCGATAATTCTTCTCTCGATGAGATGATACTATTAAAATCTGATGGCTTCCCTACTTATAATTTTGCCAATGTCATTGATGATCACTTAATGGGTATCACTGATGTAGTAAGAGGAAATGAATACTTGTCTTCTACCCCAAAATACAACTTAATTTATGAAGCTATGGGTTGGAATATTCCGCGCTATATTCATTGCCCACCAGTAATGAAAGATGAACATAGTAAGTTATCTAAACGTAATGGTGATGCTTCTTTCCAAGATTTGGTCGCTAAAGGATATTTACCACAAGCTATTTTGAACTACATCGCTCTACTTGGTTGGTCTCCTAGTGAAGATAGAGAAATCTATTCTCTTCAAGAACTCTGCCAAGCCTTTGATGTAAAAAGAATAAATACTTCTGGTGCTATCTTTGATATCGAAAAGCTCAAATGGATGAATGGTGTCTATTTAAGAGAAATGGATATGGATGAATATATTAAACTAGTTACTCCATATATCAAAGAAAGTGTTAAGAAAGATTATTCTATCAAAGAAATAGCTCATATCTTAAAAGAAAGAGTTACATTATTGAATGATATCCCTGAGATGGTTGACTTCTTCGATGAATTACCAGCATACGAAAACGATTTGTTCATCAACAAAAAGATGAAGACAAACCCAGAAGTAGCATTAGAATCATTAAGATCTGCTCTAAGTTTCTTTGAAAACATCGATAATTTCGAACACGATACCATCCATGATGGATTAATTAACTTAGCTCAAGAAAAACAAATAAAAAATGGTCAACTCTTATACCCAATTCGTGTCGCCCTATCTGGTAAAGCATTTACTCCAGGCGGAGCAATTGAACTATCACTCATATTAGGTAAAGAAGAGACAATTAACAGAATTAAATTCGCTATTGATAAACTATCTAATTAAGCCTTCTGCTCAAAGCATTAGGCTTTTTATTATCGTATCAGTTGCACGACAAAAAGCACTTTTATCTGTACAGGTAGCATATTCATTAAATAGTTGATCAGGCTGTATACAGAATATTTCTTCTCCGGTATAAAATCTTCCTATTACATGACCACCACTTCGATATCCTGTATCTTTCCATGTGTAGCCATTAACCTCGCAACCACATTGTTTGAAGTTCTTCTGTTGAATATACTTTCACTAACTATTTCATCATTAGTGTCTCTAACTACAAATTTAACAGTATAGCGACCATTAGTATTTAAATCATAGTCTCCTTCAATACTTAAGCTTTGTCCTTCTTCTAATTTAAAGTTTGTACTTAAATCATCAATACTGTCTTTGACAATATAATAAATATCATCATCTAAAGATAATAGATTTGCTTCATCTTCATTAGAAGCAGTATTACTACAACCTGCAAGGAGCAGTAACATAGTTAAACATAGAATTAGCATTTTTTTATGTTTTCTATAATACCCTTTTCAAATAATATCCTTATACAATAAATAACTTTATCTGTTTAAATAATGATATCATAGTTAGATAGATGATATTTATATGTTGAATTTTAGAATTATGTCAAAGCAATATAAAAAATTACAAACTTAATTGAAATTTATAAAAGTATTTGCTACAATAATTTAGCGATGTCTACGTAGCTCAGCTGGATAGAGCACTCGCCTTCTAAGCGAGCGGTCGTGGGTTCGAATCCCTCCGTGGACGCCATTTAGTTTATTTTGCGATATATTATCGCTCAATATCCCCGTTAGAACTGTAAGGAAGAATCTAAACAGTTCTTTTTTTATAACTTGGTTGTTTGATAGATAGTTGCATGATTAGCGATGAAAATATAAACTAATTAGACTAACTTTTAGTCAAAAAGACTTGAAATAAAGGCTAGAAATATGTATGATTATTAAGTAATAAAAAGTATGTAGAAAGTAGAAGGCCACTTCTCACCTGAAGTCCAAAGGATTTGGGTATTGTATTGCTACGATATGTATGTGATATGAGTGGGCTTTGACTCGCTTTTTATTTTGTTGGAGGTGTCATTATTACAAGAAAAAACCAAAACGATGACTTTGTTAACGAATCAATTCGTTTTAAAGAGGTATTAGTCATTGGGCCTAATGGAGAACAATTAGGTGTCATGCTTCGCCGTGAAGCACTAGAAAAAGCTTATGATATGGATTTAGATCTTTTATGTGTAGCTCCAAATGCTCAACCACCAGTATGTAAAATATTGGATTATGGTAAGCATCGCTTTGAAGCTCAGAAAAAGGCTAAAGAAGCTAAGAAAAATCAGCATACGACAGAAGTAAAACCCTTACGTCTTTCACCAGTGATTGACAAACATGACTTTGATACTAAAGTAAATCAATCTATTAAATGGTTGAGCAGCGGTATGAAAGTTAAGGCAGATATGCGCTTTAGAGGAAGATTAATAACTCGTCAAGAAGTTGGTTTGAAAATTATGAATGACTTTATTGAATCTTTAGCCGAATATTCAATAGTCGAAAAGAAACCTTCTTTAGAGGGAAATATTATGTCTTGTGTATTAGCACCTAAGAAGAAATAGGAGGATAATCAAATGCCAAAGATGAAAACAAAAAAGACTTTTGCTAAGAGAGTAAAAGTTACTGGTAGTGGAAAGTTAAAAAGACATCACGCTTACACATCTCACTTTGCTGCGAACAAAACTCATAAGCAAAAAGTTCAATTAAGAAAAGCAGGTCTAGTATCAAATAGCGATTATAAGCGCGTTAAAGACTTGCTACAAGGATAGGAGGAAAGATAAATGGCAAGAGTAAAAGGATCAACTCCTACTAGAAATAGACGTAAGAGAGTTTTAAAACAGGCTAAAGGATACTTTGGTTCTAAGCACTTATTATACCGTACTGCTCATGAGCAAGTTATGCGTTCATTAAGATATTCTTATATCGGACGCAAACAAACTAAAAGAGAATTCCGCAAATTATGGATTGCTAGAATTAATGCTGCTGCAAGAATGAATGGTTTAAGCTATTCAAATCTAATGCATGGTCTAAAACTAGCTAACGTTCAAGTAAACCGTAAGATGCTTTCTGAAATCGCTATTGCTGATCCTCAAGGATTCAAGACAATCTGCGAAACAGCTCAAAAAGCTTTACAGAAATAAGAGCTCGTCTCTTATTTGGCTCGTTGGTGAAGCGGTTCAACACATTGCCCTCTCAAGGCAACATACACGGGTTCGAATCCCGTACGAGTCACCATAAGAAAAATAGATTCCCTGAAGAATGATATCTTCAGGGAATTTTATTTATTTCCTTCTTTATTAATGCTTAATTTCTTTTTGATAATAAATCATAAATAGTATAGCTAAAATGACAAAACTAATGGCAGTTGTGATTATGATTTTAGTCCAACCTTCCCCTCCGGTTGCTATTGTATTTACATTAAGTTCTAAAGTATGTATTACTTCATTAGTCTTATTCAGAGGATGAACGAAACTTTCTTCACCAGGCTTGCCATTTTCTGTAATTGAAGTATCAACTAGTGCATAATTTTTTATTAGCTCTCCATCACCGACGCTATCTTTAACTTCTACATCAAATGATAATGTTCTTGTCTCTTGCGGTTTTAAATCATATAAGACAAACTGAATTGATTTTTGATCAATGCTTAGACTTCCACTATCAGAAGATTTAGACTTAACTATGCTATTTTCTATAAATTTTGTAGCTTCAGGAATGAAATCTTCTACATTTACATAATTTGCTATAGCCTTATCTGATGTATTAGTTACATTAATTGTGTAAGTTATTCGCTCGCCATGTGGGACTAGACTGCCGCTTTCTGGATTTGCAGATTTACTTGCAGAAATGCTTGGATTAATTAGATTATGAACTATTTGATTAGTTTTATTACCAAGATTATTTCCATCTATCTCCTCTTCTTTTTCAAAGATATCATATTGAGCTTCATTGATAATACTATTCACTGTCGCTTCTTTATCGACTGTAACAGTAAATTTTAAGTCCAATGATTTATTTGGACTTAAAAAATCAATTCTCCATTCGATATATGACCTACCATTATTTTCTACATATTGATAAGTAAGTTTTTCATTTCCGACATAAGGTTCAACATTTTTAAAGCTTGTTCCTTCAGGAATATAATCTCTAACTAAGATATAAGGTGCAATAGCTTTATCGTTATTAGATATATTTTGCACAGATAAAGTATATGTGATATCAGATTTCCTTAGTACTTCCGTTTCGCTTTGTGGATCACTTGTTTTAGTCACTTGAACCCTTGGCCCATCACCTTCTTCGGCTTGAAGCAGATAATGAATAGTTTTATTTGTCTTTCTATCTGGATCTTCTTCTATAAAACCGGCACTTTCAGGTCTAGTCATATGAAGTTCATATAAAACGCTTCTTTCGATAGGTTTTGTATAATCAGGTTCGTCGACAACTTTAACCTTATAGCTTATTGTCTTAGTATCATTTCCTTTGATATTCTCTAATACCCACTCGACATAAGCTTTTCCATCATTATAAACATAAACTCCATTATCACTTATTGCATTAGGTACATAATTTACATTTTCTGGCAAGTATTCTCTAACTACTACATATGGTGCATTGACCATAGTTGTGTTTTTAATATGGATGAAGTAATCAATTTCTTGTTTAATACCGACATAGGTTGAACTTACTGGATCAGAAAACTTGGATGCTACAATATCTGGTTTTAAGGAACTTATGATATGCACTACTTCATTTGTTTCATTGATTGGTTTGATTGAAGAACCAAGTTCAAAATCATCACTTAAACTTTCATAAAGAGCCTTATTTACAATAGTAGAATTTTGACTATCAATACTAGGATTTAATACTTTAACTTTAAATGTCAATATGGCATGGTCCTTACTAATTCCAAGATTGTTATTTTCCGCTCTTAATGCCGATGTCTTACATTCAAGATAATTGCCACTAGTATTATATTCACAAAGCCCAGTAGTACTCACCGTTGGAAAAGTTAGGAAATATGTGCCCTCATCCGTTACTAACTCACCTTCATAAGGAATATCTGATGAAAGATTGATTGAATAATTTTTATTATTAACACGATAGCCTTTTAAAATATATTGCCACCATTGACCAGAGTAATTACCAGAAGATCTAGTTTCTACAACTTCATAATATCTATATGTATTATTATTTTTGACTTCAAAGGTTTGAGCTGAGCCACCTCCATTGACATGGAAGCTAGCTAGATTTGTCCAGTTTGATTTATCATTGGAAGCCTTTAAGACATAATCACCCGCATGAGTATGACCCCAGGTAGTCACATAGACTTTGGTAGCTTTAAAATCAGCATTAACTCCTAAATCTCTAATACCCTTATATATACGATGGGAACCATCATCAGGAACTTTAGATAGGTCATGTTCCTCAAAGACTTCATTTTGTACATTTACATTGATATCTACTTTAATACTTCCTCTTGTGCCATATGTTCCTGTAAAGTAAAGGTCTTGTAGATATGCACTGATATCAGATGCATTATTATTTTGACTTAAAGTAAATTTAAGATAATTCTGTCCCTCTTTTTTATTCCAACCATCATGATTGACAGATGTATCGCTATTAATTGATAGACCATTAGACCAAGAGATAGTAAAATCAGAAACTTCATCATTAAGCTTTGATAAATCAATATTTCTTAGGTAGTATTTAAGTTCTTTGGTATTAAAGATGATATCCATATTAGTGCCATGACTTATATATTCATCACTTACATCAGGGCCTTTAAAACTTATAGTTAAATCACTATTATTAATTAATGGTGCATCAGTAGTAAATAATATTTTTTCTAAATCACTAGCTACTACAGTTTGATTTATCCCATTACTTCCATAATTCAATATGAATCTACCATTAGAATTAGTAATATCAACAGTTGATAAACCACCATATTTTATACTTAATTCTGTTGGATATTTAATGGCAATAGTGCTTATCTTACTTATCGAATTAAGCCTTATATTCTCTAAATGATAATATGGCTTATACTCACTTCCTATTGATCCCTTACTTTCATATCTGATATCGAAGTTCTCACCATAAGTCACCATATATTTACTGTTGGCATCTGTATTTGTATTAGATAGATTAGCTGAACCTAAAATATATTCTGTACCTTCAGGAATCTCATCAATAATCCTTAGATAATTAGAATCGACACTGCCATCATTACTAATATCTATAGTATATGTAATTTCATCATTAGGATTAACTATAGAAGTACTTGTTGGATTAGCAGATTTAACAGCTGTTAGTTTTGGTCCGACAATCTTGTGTAATATTTCGTTTGTTGAAATACCTTTTTCTAATACTGCTTCATCAACATTAATATTCTTTAAATCATTGAAGTTATCATATAATGCTCTATTATTAATCGTTATTGAACTAGAATTATCTTCTACTTTGAAAATAACTTTTACTTTGAAGTTAAGCTTTTTTACTTCATTCGCTTGTAATTCATCGATAGTAAATCTTATATAATTTCCATCAACCACATATTCACCTGCATTAGAAGTTAAATATTTTGTTCCTTCTGGAATCTCATCAATGATTACTATATTACTAATAGGATTTAAGCCTAAGTTTTTGACTGTAAGATAATAAGTTATTTCTTGATTGTAAGATACTTCACTATTATTTTGAGGATTAGATGACTTAATTACTTCATATTTAATATATGGATCTTTTCTATCCCAGTTATTAATGCTAGTATCACTTGTATCATTTACCCTAACTTTAAATCTAATGCTTCCCTTAGTCTTGCTTGGTATAGATAGATTTAAACTAATTGTCTTTGTACTTTCATCATAAGCAGCATTGATATTTGAATTAGTATTTTCAAATTCTATAAAACTAAGTGAATCTGAAAGTGTATCAGTGATTACTTTATTGACAGTATTAGCTTTATTATTCTCCCATCTAATCTCATATGTGACTATGTCACCACTTTTAAGCTTTACACCGCTATCTGAAAGTTCTTGATCTATACTTATATCATTAACGGCTACTATATGTTTAGATGGACTAAATTCTTTGACATAATAGACGCTAATCTCTACATTTTCACCAGGCATAGTTCCTGATATCTTATTCATACTATCATCATAAAGGACATAGCCATCAATGCTAGGTGGTGCAATATTATAATCTTCCCCTTTTTTATGTTTCTCTATTACATCTTCATGTAGACTTAGTTCTGTTTCATATTCTTTATAATGAATAGTAATACTAGGATAATCATAATATATATTTAATTCCAAGACTTCATCGGGCATATATCCTTCAATGATACTATCTTTGTCATCTACTAGAGAATAACCATCAACTTTAGGACTTGAAATAGAATATACATCTCCATACTTATGATTACTTTCATGAGATTCTATTAACTTTTCACTAGTATTGATATCAATATAATTAATTATTAATGGATATTGGTCTATAGTATATAATTCAATACTTGCACCAGAAGCTTTGGCATTAGTTTCATATGCTATATCAGTATTTGAATCAAAATACCATTTGATATTTTCACCTTGATGTATGATGCCATCACTAATAAATTCTTCATTTATATAGCTTGTGCCAGCTCCACCACTTCCACCTCTTAAATATAAATTAGTATCATGTCCTGCTGTACCACCATAAAGGCCTCCGCCACCTGCACCAGATGATGAATTGTCTGAAGCAGCATAGCTTTGCCCAACGCCAAATTCATACAAGCCACCTTTACC
Source organism: uncultured Bacillota bacterium (assembly GCA_949290085.1). Classification (GTDB taxonomy): domain Bacteria; phylum Bacillota_I; class Bacilli_A; order Erysipelotrichales; family Erysipelotrichaceae; genus CALUZH01. Next base: position 43,219 of record CASEQH010000052.1, read on the forward strand.
ATTAGCGCCAGAACCACTACCATCGCCTGCTATATTACCACCATTTCCTCCATATGATGTAGCACAGTGATTATCATTACAATAATATGATGTATCGGATGAAGTGAAGAAGTCTTCTGCTCCACCTCCTCCACCTGCAACCATCAATACTTCATCTAAGTAATTCTTATAATTTATTAGCTCACCATTTCCTCTAATACTTGTATAAATAGAGCCAGCACTGCCACCACCTGCTCTAAAACCATAAGCTTGTCCATAACCTGCTCCTCCACCATTATAAGAGACGCTTCCTCTCATACTATTTCTAGGTCCTAAAGCTAAATAGATAGTTTGCCCTTTGTCCAAGTGGATATAGCCTGTTACTTTAGCACTTCCTCCACCTATACCTGTGGTAAATCTAGTATTAGAAGCATTAAAGCCATAAGTTAAACCACCTGAATCGGAATCACCATCAGCTCCCCATAATTCTATATAATATGTTCCACTTACTGGAGCGGTAAATTCTTGAATTCTGGACTTTGACGCATATTTCCATATATAACCTTCATCATAATAAGGCCCCTCATATTCTTCATCAATAATTGCATTCTTAGCCATTTTATTTGGTCTTATTTGTGATTTCTTTTCGTTTATCATCACCTCGTTGACTTTGGCATCATTTAAATATGCACTGGCTAATTCTGCCATCGCTAATTGTCTAGGAGAGAAAGAGCTATTTAAGTTTTGGTAGTCATAAATTACATTAATTTCTTTATTATATGTGAAAATGGCAATCGCATATTCACCATTAAAAGCTTTTTCTATATGTTCAATTTGTCTAACTTCATTGGTTAAGTTAAGTAAATCCTTATAGTTATTACTACTAGCTAGATATATGAGCTTATCATCATCTATATCATCCCTAGTTTCTATTACTTCTTTATAGGCTTTAATCATGACCTTTAGATTTTCATCTTCTTTTGGGCCAATAAAGATGATAAGGCTTTCGCCATCATTGATGCGATTAATTACATCCAATAGGGATGATTCAACTAAGTAAGTATTTTTATCATCTTCTTTATTATCTACTTGATTAGAAGTTTGCCCATCCTCAATAATATCTAAACTTATTTCTCCATTTATTTCTTCTTCGGCAAAAATATAATGATTGATATTCATAAAAGTGCTAATAAGTATAAACAAAGCTATAATCACCACTTTAATCTTTTGCATATCCTTATCTCACCTTTCTCTTTTGTCTTTTCTATTCATGGCAATAATGAGTATAAATATAGTTACTAAACATGATGATATTAATGGATTAATAATACTGCTATAATCAATTACTCCAGTATTTACAATACGATTTCTACTATTTGTAATCACTGCACTGATATTATCTTTAAAACTTATCTTTCCATGATGATTTTCATATTTAGTACTATATCCATCTTGATTGGCCTCTATTTCTTTTATTTCATATTCACTGCCTGCAAGGACATCATATACTACAATATATTCTCCACCTTTAATCGCAACGGTATCACCACTTTCAATAAAACCTCTTTGATTAAATGAAGTCTCGTATCGATATCTTCCTTCGGGTAAAGACAATTTAATATTCCATTTTCGATCTTGTTCGACATCATCACCCATAAGTTTCTTTTCGACTTTTAAGTTGCCTGATAATATAGCTTTAGGCTCTACTTCATAAGACATAGATACTTCTTCTCCTTCTTTATTAGTATTAGGCAGTGATATTAAAAATGGATCACTAAGCATATGATATTCTGTAGCCTTAATTTCTACACCCAGATATAGACCCTTATCAAGATTATTGAAGACTATTTGTCCATTTTCATCCGTATAAGATTCATAGAAGATTAGATTATTACTTTCTGCTTCATTCATCTTGATTAAAGATTCATGTATTTTTTCAAAGCCTATTGCTTCTAATACTTCAATTGCGCTAGTATCTTTATTTATTTTTATATCATCAATTAGAGGTAGTATTTTATGCGCTTCAACTTGATTATTTTCAATAATAGTATCAATGGAAGCAACCTTATATAATCTCCACAATGAGCCTTTAATTGGAGAAGTCATAGCTATATCATCATAGTAATTAATTATGATTTCACTTCTTTCATCTTCATCTATGATAGAACTATTAAATAGGATTAATATGATTAATATAATTAGAATACTATATATCTTTTTCATCATCGCTCCCTTCTATTTACGATGAGATGCCATAAACTTATTGACCAAGTTAATTAAGAAGACTAATATTACAAATAAAAAAATAAGTTTTAGTATCGGTTTTAGGTTATCGTTACGAACACTCAATGTATCGCTTATTATTTTTTCTTGTTCGAAATCTTCCACTCTTTCAGCTTTAACTAATAGTCTATGAGTATTGATGCCATATGGGTAACAAGTATATAAGGTGATTAAGTCCTTACCCTCTTCTACCTGAAGATATCTATCATGTTCATCTGGATTGATAATCAATGTATCAATAACCTCATAGACATGGGTCTCATCTAAGATATTGATATATATTTCGTCACCGACATTTAGTTCGACTATTCTATCAAACATCTTAGATGTTCTTAAGGCAGTATGAGCTGACAAAACACTATGGCTACTACTGCCACCACTAGGAAATGATGTCCCATAAAGATGTCCTACCATATTTTGCAGTGTTATCTCATCTGTTCCATGAGCTATAGGTAAATTAAGATCAATTTTAGGAATGATGATACTAGCTATCTTGCTTGCTTTTTTAAATGGTAGTGCTAAATAGTCATCACTATAATTATTTTCATTTGAATAATGATAGAATACTTCTTTATGCTCATTAGCGATTTTTTCATTATATTTTTCACATTGCTTCCAAGCATTAGCTAGTTCTATCTCATTCAAACTATCAATATCCTTAGTATAACCTTGTATTAAAGAATTTTGTTGAACCCTAGAAAACTCATCAAGAATGGTCGGTAATATCAGTAACATATATCCCACGATTATGAGTAAATTGACTAAGATTTTTAATAGAGTTGAAGTTTTAATTGACATTACTTTCATTTGTGATTACGGCTGCTTTTTTTAATCACGATAGTTAAACCGCATGTAAGCATCAATATGCCAAACACAAAGACCATCTCACTCCATCCTTCACCACCTGTATGGAGGGCTGAAATAGTTTCATTGTTTACGATGGTAAAGTTCACGCAACCCCTATCAAAACCTTCACCGATGGCTACATCTTTTTCTCCGTTTTTAACAGTAGCTGAAGTAATTGTGCCATTTTCTGGGCTTTGTGCATTTATGGTTAATTCAATAGGACCTCTTAATAGGTTAAATCCAGGAACCGTTGCAAGTTCAGTAATTGAATAGATACCATCATCTAAGCCTTTTAATGTCAGATTACCACTCGCATTGACATATACCTCAGTTATAGGTGTGCCGGTTTCTCTACCGTCATATACATGATATACACCATCGCTTTCTTTTATGAATTTTACATCTTCGTCTTTAAAATGATTGTAGATATCAAACTTAACTACTGTTAAATCTTCAACTTTAGCAGAGAATGTTTTAAGAATGTTGATTTCATAGGTATATGTTTTGATATTTTTATTACTTTCAAAATGCATATCTTCACTGGCTGATGTAGCATAAGTCAAACTATAAGTATTTTCTTCTTGTTTAAGACCGGTTGTTGCATCATTATTTGCTGCTCTTGCGTTAACTCTAGTAGAATATGTTACATATAATTTGCTGTCAACTGTAATAAGGTCTAATTTCTTTAAGCCTTCTTCAGTAAGAACTAGCTTAAAACCTGTTTGACCTTTTTCGGTATTGCTAATAGCTTCAACAGTATAATCTGTATTATAGGTAAGAACAGTTAATCCGGTTTCAGAGTTATATGATGCCGCACCTAGGCTTACACTAAAATTATTTGCACTTAAATCATCTATTGTAAGTCCATCAGACATCATATCTTCAATAATATATTTTCGATTGGTATTTCTTACTCCATTTGTTAGCGGTTGAAGTACAGGCACATCACTTGTTAACAAGAATTTGACACTATCTCCTATGTTTTTATCTGTTTGTTGAACTAAAGAATTTGCACTAGCTCCATCTTGTTTATCGTTGCCAGTAGCTATGATATCTTTTCTAATAGACATTAGTTCTGATTTAGGATATGCAACTACATCATATTGCCACATTGTTCCAGGAGCATTATGATCAATTGAAACGATATTTGTCGTTGGAATAGGCATTAAAAATGGAGCAGATGCCTTAGCTGGCGTTTGAGTAGTACCATCATCGACAAAGCTAGGCGTCTTTACTTCAGCCACAATATATAAACCTAAATCTAATCCTGTAACTTGTGTTTTACCATTTGCATCAGTATCTGGCATCGCAGTTCCATTTTCATTGACAAAATCAATCATTTGAATTCCAGGAATAGATGAACCCTTATCGCTATTATCATAAGCCAAAGATGAGGTATTTAATTCTTTCATCGCAATATTAATTTCATCGACAGTATAATAATTAATTCCATTAATCATTTTTGGATTTATGTCTATATCATTAGATGTGAATAACGCTAAAAAATCACTATCCAATGTATAATACAAACCTTCATAATTTCCTTCAGAATCCGTCGCTTGAACTAAATCACCGATTTTTAAGAATTTAAATCCTACCCCTTTAATCGGTTTATTAGATATTCCAGTTAGATCTGTTTCAGTATAAGTACCATCTTTATAAGCTCCATTGAATGAAGCATATTTATAAAGAGTTATACTACCTTTTGCATCTTGGTCAATCATTGTTGTATCTTCAGCGTAGGCAATACTAGTAAAATTACCTACAAAGATAATTAGTAATAAAATACTTATCCATAATCTCTTACTTAAAAACATTATTCCTCCTTTGATTAATCTGATTAATATCTCTATTAGATTATTGTCACTTAGCTAGGAATAATCCTTAGAAAAAAATTAAAAAAGCACCAGTGGTGCTTAGTAAGACTATTTAATTAAGCTAGAGATTATATCTTTTGACACTTATCTCTTTATCATTTATATCTACAATGGCGTAAGAAGGCATAGTCATATCTCTATTATAGCTACATGATCCCGGATTAATGAGCCTTATATTATCGATACAAGCATCTAAAAACATATGAGTATGACCAAAGAATACTACATCACAATTTAATTCTTTAGCTCTTTTAATCAATAGATCATAGTTTCTAAAACTTACATATCTATGGCCATGCATCAATAATATCTGATGATTCAAGATTTTGATTATGCGATGATCTGGTAAATCAGTATAATCATTATTACCTTTGACGCTGACAAAGGGTCTCAATAAAGCTGGATTTAATTCAGAATCACCACAATGAAGATAATAATCTCCATCTTGATGTTTCATAGCTATATCTTTGATGACCTTTAGATTGCCATGATTATCTGATACTAGTACTATCTTCATAAAACTTATATTCAACCCTCACGTGTCTTTGGAGATATTTTTCTAAATTATCATCCTTTTTTAAATCTATGAGCACTTTTCCATCATTATCATCAGAAAGAAAAGAATAAGTTAAATCATTAGAATCATATATAGGAACATTAAAAATATTTTGAAAAATATCTATAACGGCTGGATAATGCGTACAAGCTAAGATTACCGCATCGATATCTCTTATATCTTCTAATTCCTTATGAATGTAGCTATCAATTTCTTTGATATCATGATAATTTTCTATCATACTCGCTAATTTACTCAAAGGCTTAGAGATAGGAACATGACCTTTTTTAATTAATAAATCAGCATATCTTCCCTTTTCTATCGTCTTGTCGGTTCCCAGAATCAAAATATTAGAGCCAGGAGCTAAATCAATCTGTTCTATGGTTGAAGAAATGATATCATGAATCTTTATAGCCTTGTATGAAGTAAAATCAATAGTCGAACATAGTGTATTACAAGCTACTATCAAGTCCGAGCAATTCTTAGCTAAATAATAATCATAATTACGATTAAAAATCTCAATTAATTCCTCATCAGTTTTAGTACCAAAAGGCGCATGTTCACGATCGGCATGATATAAAAATGTTTGATGAGGATACTTTTTAGCCAGTTTCTCTAGTAGTAATATTCCTCCTAAACCTGAATCAAATACACCTATCATCTAATCGCCTCTTTCAATGAGAGATTTGAGCTATGCATCTCATTTGCCAAATCAATGCCGACATAACGGAAATGATTTAAGCGAGGATATTTATTTGTTGCCACTTGCGTATTAGCTGTATAGGTCTGTACAAAACCATATTCGTGTGCATGTTCCAATAGCCACTCATATTGAGGAGCTTCTTCAATATTTGCATATCCATAGAAGCTGATATCAATGGCTAGACCTAGTTGATGTTCGCTATGACCAGGATAGTCAACATAAGAGAGATAATCATCAGGATGTTCGCTTTGCATGCTTTCAAATAGTTCTACTTGTTCATCATAAGAGACATAAGCCTCTTCGATAATCAAACCTCCGCTTTCACCGCCATATTCATTAGCCAAATCAGCACACAATTGTTCATAGTGTTCAGCAACATTAGACTTCAATAAAAAGCTTTGACCAAACGTACCTAGATTTAATTCTACTAAGTCATAGGGAATACGAGTAGACATGGTTAGCTCATCATCTAGATAAGCTCTGGCACTTTCGGGATTATTGATAATTGTAGAACCGGGATTATAGATATCGCCATGACTTAGCCATTCCAAGACTTCTGAATAATAATAGTCTCTTGCTAGGTCTAAAGCTGTATCAATGCCATTTTCGTATTGTAATAATTCTTCAGTAAAATTGACAACTTGTTCATTTGATAAATACCAATAGCGACTACTGATATCATTATAATAATCGATATGATAAATATTAAAAGCGTCATATTCAATATAACTTATAAATTGGATAGGAGCTATGGAATATTCGATAATGTATTCTATCTCACTATCATCTAAATACATATCTATTAATCTTCTATCGTTTTCATTTTCATAAGGATATCTCGATAATCGATCAAAACCAATATTCATATATGAGAAACATAGGATGAAAATAAAAATGATTGAAGCTAATAATAACACTCTTTTAGCTTTCACTCCTTTATTATACATTATTTGAGTAACCAGTCTTTCCCTTTTATCACTTCATTAGGCGATAAGTTACCAAAACCTACCTGTCTTAGACACTCATATGCACCGATTGCAACACAATTAGATAGGTTTAGACTTCTCGCGTCTTCACGCATCGGTAGGCGATAGGTACTATCGAGATGATTTTTAAGAATAGGCTTAGGAATACCTGTACTCTCTTTGCCAAAGATTAGATAGATGTCTTTATTGAAAATCTTAAAATCACAAGTATCAAAAGTCTTCATGCCATAACGTGAAAAGAAGACATAGTCTCCATCATTTTTACTAGCGAAATCATCAAAATTTGGATAGATGTAATATTTTAAATCATTGATATAGTCCATAGCACTACGTTTAAGATGCTTGTCATCTAAAATAAAACCCAAGGGCTCTATGAGATGCAGTTGCATATTAAAAGCACTGCAGGTACGCATGATATTACCGGTATTTTGTGGTATTTCTGGTTCAAATAGCACGACATTAATCATTTATTTCCCTTCTTTCTAAAAGCCAAATGATAAAATAGGCAAATGCCCATATCGCAATGGTCATGATTATGATGTTGCTTACTAAAGTATAGAAAAAATTTAGAGGAACCATCATTATTAGACGGTCGGTTGCCGGATTTAATAACCATAAATCATTAGAGAAGAAGACATGGTGAAAATTAGTCCAAAAAGAATTAAAGTCAGTGATGATATAAGTTCCTAAGGCTAAGATGATAGCCATCAAAAAGCCAAAGGCATTTAGATACATCTTTTTTAAATCCTTAAAACGATGATTAGTCTTATTAATAAACATGTATATGGCGCAAACAAAACTAGTGATAAAAAGAATATTTCTAACTGTCATGACATTCTCGTATAATATCTTGACATCGACCATATGGGCCTTTTCTCTATCGTTAAATCCTTCAACTATTTGACCATTATCACTTATCTTTACACTTAAGTCTTCTCTATCATCCCTTAGATAAGCTAGTAAGGTATCAGTCATTTCATTTAAGTCTTCTTCAGATATTCCGATTTGTGCAGCGGTATTATTTTGCACATAGAAATCTTGATAAAAGGTATTGTTGAAACAATTATAATCAATCATCTCTAATAGAGAAAAGATGAGAAATGAAAGACTCATAATAAATAGTACTATCTTATTTTTCAAAATAATCTACCATCTTTCTAAGTGCTAGATAGCGATGAGAAATCTTATTCTTCCCTTCGTCACTGAGTTCAGCTAAAGTCTTATTAGTACTTTTATCAAAAAAGATAGGATCAAAACCAAAACCGTTACCGCCTTTAGCTTCTAGAGCTATTTCACCATTCATGATGCCTTCAAAATATAGCGGACCATTTTCATCTATATAACAAATGGCACAGGTATAATGAGCCCTTCTATCTTTAATATCTTTCATGACATCTAAAATAAAGGCATTAGTTCTAAGATAATCATTACCACCTAAAAATCTAGCACTGTGGATGCCGGGATTATCATTAAAATAATGGATAGAAATACCACTATCGTCACTAAAGGAAGGAATATGATATTTCTGATAGTAATAATTAGCTTTCTTATAGGCATTTTCTGCAAAGCTAAAGCCATCCTCCACTACTTCATCTCTATCATTTAATTCATCTAAAGAGATGATATCATAATCAAGGTGGGCGAATATCTCTCTAACTTCCCGCACTTTATTTTTATTCTTTGTTGCAAATAATATTTTTTTCATATGTTATAATCTAGTCATGTGCATTTCTAACAGACTAGAAAAATTATACCATAAAGACTTTAAACTGATACATACTGATTTAGGATTGTCTAATGACATCTACATCATAGAACTAGCTGATGGCGATAAGGATGTACTAAGAATACCAAAAAAAGACATAGATGAACATGTGCATCGCGACTTAGAAAGAGATATACAATTAGCTTTAGTAGGTAGTGGTTTAGACTTTGAAGAAGTCATTTATTTTAATGATGAACACATCAGAATTACTAAATTTGTCGAAGGTATTAAGACTTTTAAACAATGCGATAATCCTCTTAAATATCATCTAGTCATCGATAATATCAAAAAGTTTCATGGCTTAAATCTTCAAACCGATGTCGATTTCAAACTAAAAGAAAAATATCAATCATTTCTCAATGACATAAAAGAACCCCTTATTGACTATGCACAATTTGAATATATCATTCAAAGATTTACAGAAATAAGTAAAATTAAGATATTGTCACATAATGATTTAGTTGATGGTAATCTATTATTTACTAAAGATCATTCTTATTTAATCGATTATGAATATGCAGGCAATAATCATCCCTATTTTGATTTGATGAGTTTTTTAAGTGAGAATAGAATCTTCGATGAAGAAATCAGATTAGATATCTTTAATTATTATTTTGATAACAAACTTAATGATAAGATAATGAAAGAATTAAGAATTATTGAAGATGCTCAAAATGTTTTGTGGGCAGCTTGGGCTAACATGTTATATAATTTTAGAGGCAATAAGATATATAAAGATATCTTTGAAGATAAAATAGAAGCAATAGAGAGAAAACATATATGAGACATATTTTTATCGTTAATCGAATATCTGGTCAAGGAAAGGCCTTAAAATTTGTACCCATTATTGAAAGAGTAGCCAAAAAATATCAATTAGATTATGAAATACTCTATACAGAGAAAGAAAATGATGCCAAAATCTATGCTCAGAAGTATCATGATAATGACATCATAATTTATTCAGCCGGTGGTGATGGAACGCTTTTTGAAATCGTTAATGGGATAAATGACACTAGCACGCTATGTGTTTTACCCCTAGGAAGTGGTAATGACTTCTGCCGTTTAATCAGTAATGAAAAGAATGTTGAAAAGATTTTAATCGATAGTATAATTGGCCACCAAACCAGTATAGACTACGCTTTGTGCAATGACTATAAATGGATAAATGTCACTAGTTTTGGCATCGATGCCGAAATAAATGCGACGGCTTCTAAATGGATTAGAAAAGGATTATTTACTAAGGGCCCTGCCTATATCTTTTCCATAATCAAAAATATGATCAATTTAAAATCTCACCACTACACAATCAAGGTCGATGGTGAGACATTAAAAAATGATTATTATATAGTCGCTGTTTTAAACGGTCGCTATTATGGCAATGGTGTTCCTGCCTGTCCAGATGCTTCGGTACAAGATGGCTATTTAGATTTATGCTTAGTGCCTAAGATATCTTTCTTTAAAGTATACCCTTTATTAATTAAATATCTGAGTGGCAAACATTTAAATGACCCTGATTTCAAACGCATCAAAGCTAAAGATATTGATATTAGCTGCGATGAAATAGTTAATTATCAATCCGATGGTGAAAATAATATGACAAATCATGTCCATATAAGTATCAAGGAAAAAGCCTTAAAGATGATAATACCTAATAATAGTAAACATATCATTTAGCATAGGCATCGATAATTCTTTGAACCAGAATGCTTCTTACAACGTCACTGCGGTCAAGATTAATCATCGCAATACCTTCGATATTTTGAAGCCTATTCATGGCTATAATCAAGCCACTGGCTTCTTTTTTAATTGGTAAATCAATTTGGGTTATATCACCATTGACTACCATCTTAGAATTCTTGCCTAGACGTGTCAAAAACATCAACATTTGAGAGTTGGTAGTATTTTGCGCTTCATCAAGAATAATAAAGGAATCATTCAAAGTTCTTCCACGCATAAAGGCTAATGGTATTATCTCGATGACATTTCTCTCTAACATCTTCATGAATTGCTGGTTACCAAGTAAATCATTTAAAGCGTCATATAAAGGCATGAGATAAGGGTCGACCTTCTCTTTTAAATCACCTGGTAAAAAGCCAAGGTTCTCGCCAGCTTCAACAGCAGGCCTTGTCAAAACTATCTTTTTAACTTCACCCTTTTTATAAGCCTGTACAGCCATTGCGACAGCCAAATATGTCTTGCCAGTGCCTGCAGGGCCTACCGCAAAGACTAGGTCATATTTGCTTATGGCTTTGATCAATCTATTTTGATTTTTAGTCTTGGGGAAGATGGGTCTACCACCAAAGGAATAAGTAATAGGCGTGTATTTATCACTATCACTATCATCAGATTGACTATATGTCTCATAGACATCATCTTCATTTAGCTGTTTTTTCTTTTTTAATAAATCAATAAGTTTATGGATATGACGCTTAAATATATTAAATTTTTCATCATCTACATCCGCCAATTTAAAACTATTATCTCTAAAACTGATATCAATCTTGTAAATGTTTCTAAGTGCCTTTAGATTTCTATCTTCAATGCCTAAAAGTTCACGAACTAAATCGGAATCTAAATCAATGCCATAAGTTTTGTATTCCATACAATTTACCTCATCTCATAATAAAAAATAGTAAAGTTAAACTTTACTATTTACCTCTTCTAGCTTTTCTTGCAGCTTCAGATTTTAATTTACGGCGAACACCTGGTTTAACATAGTATTCACGTTTGCGTGCTTCAACGAGAGTGCCGTTGCGAGAAACTTGTCTTTTGAAACGACGTAAAGCATCATCTAATGCTTCATTTTCCTTTACGATAACCTTTGCCATGATAACACCCCCTTTTTTTACTTTATTAATTATATAAAACAATAATTTGAATTACAATATCTAACTATAAAATAACTTAAAAAGTATCTAAAAAATTAGTCATTTTGCATTAGTTTTACTCCAGATGAAGTACCAATGCGATCAGCTCCTAGCTCGATCATCTTAAGCATATCTTCGTGAGTTTTTACTCCTCCTGCCGCTTTGACAAAGCACTTGTCTTGAACACAGCTCTTGAGCAATTCGACATCATGGAAAGTAGCTCCACTTAAAGAGAAACCTGTAGAAGTTTTCACAAAGTCAGCTTTGGCATCCATAATGCACTTACAAGCCATCTTCTTTTCTTCATCCGTTAATAGACAAGTCTCAATAATAACTTTTAAACAGTGCTTACCACAAGCTTCTTTTATTTCTCTTATCTCATTTGTGACATATTCATAGTCAGCGTCTTTAAGCTTGGCGATATTAATGACCATATCTACTTCATCAGCTCCTGATTCAATAGCGTCTTTTGCTTCAAATACTTTAGCTTTAGTTGTCATCTGCCCTAAAGGAAAGCCAATTACAGTACATACACCTACGTCACTATTAGCTAATAAATCCTTGGCATAAGCAATATAACTAGGATTGATACATACGGTTTTAAAATCGTATTGAATTGCTTCTTTACATAATTTTTCAATATCTTTCTTTGTTGCGTCAGCTTTTAAATTAGTGTGATCGATATACTTAGCTAATTTCATCATTTTCTTCCATCCTTTTCTTTATATATTTCTTAGTGATTTCCACATCACCTAAATAAACTTCTTTGCCTAGTGAGCGGTACATATATTTTTCACTGCCCTTGCCAAGACACAGTAACATATCTCCTTGATTCAATAATTCTAAGGCGAAATAAATGGCATCCTCTCTGCTTTCAATGACAATGGCTTGTTTATCAACAATACCATCTTCAATATCACTAGATATAGAAAATACCGACTTTTCATAGGCATCATCTTCCGTCAATATAATTATATCAGCATACATATCTAGAAGTTTGCCAAAATTAGTCCTCTTTTCCTTACTACTATATGCGTTCATACCATATAAAACGACTATCTTATGTTTGATATCAACTACCGAACGCGCATATTTTAAGACATTGCTCATAGTTTCATAACTAGTACATGAATCGACAATGACATGATAATTTTGCCCCATATCAATCTTATCCATGATTCCCTCAGGCGGAATTTGATTCTTACAAAGGGCAACAACCTCATTTACTGGATAGCCTCTAGTAACTAAAGCGGCAATAGCTGCCAAGATATTATAAACATTCTGCATGCCAATTAAATTAGTATTGACTTGATAGGTGCTTTGATAACATTTCAAGATAAAAGTCGTACCATCAGCCATGATATTGATATCTCTAGCATAAAAATTCGCATCTTCATTCTTAAGACTATAAGTGACTACATTATGTTTTAAAGCGTCTTTAACCTTAAGATATATTTCATCATCCATATTGAAGATGACATCAACCGGTTCGACAAAGTGATTTAGATAGCGAATGTAGGTATTGGCAAATTCCTGGTCAAGTTTTTGATAGTCAGGTGTAAATATCGAAGTATTAGTATATACAAAGGCATCAGGATATATGGCATCAAGTTTTTTAAGGTCTAATCCCAGAGCTGTAGCTTCAAAGACCGCAGCTTCAACACCACTTTCCTTCATCATTAAAAGATGCCGTTGATTCTCTAAGATGGTTAAAGTAGGTTCGTTAGATAAGAGCTTAGTATTTAAGTAGTTAATACCATATGAACCGATATAGCCACATGGACGATAGTTATCAATAATCTGTTTAATGATAAAAGCTACTGAGTTACGACCGTAGCTACCTGAGACGACAAAATTTTCCATCTTCTTGCCAGGATAATTATAAAACTTGGCAGCAATTTGATTTAGAGCATCCAAAACATTGTTTACTCTAATATAAATACAAGGAGCAGATGTATCAATAGCCTTTTCATAGACTATAACCTTAGCACCATTGTTGATAGCTTCTTTGACAAAGCTATGGCCATCATCCTTGATGCCCTTGACACAAAAGAAAATACAATCTTCCATCGGCATACGCGAATCACAAGAAAGTTGTTTAATCTCTATATCAGGAGCGTTTTTAAAAAATTGACTTAATAACATATTTCACCTATCATTATATCTTCTTTAGCTTCTTTAAGTAAGACGCTAATAATCTCTCCTACTTTGTATTCACCTTTAATTTGCGTATAGAGATATTCTTTGGTATAGCCATAAGAATAGCCATCTTCGACCTTTTCGACAAATACATGTGCAATAGTATTAACTTGTCTGTCTTTATAAGCCTGACTGTAATCTTTTTGTAAGGACATAACAGCCTTTTCACGGGTCTTTTTAAGTTCATTGCTTAGATGACCACTAAAACTATCAGCCTTGGTTCCCTTCTTTCTAGAATATGGGAAAATATGAATAAATGAAAAACCTATCTTTTTCAATGATTCAAGTGTCTCAGAGAAGTCTTCTTCACTTTCCATTGGAAAACCGACAATTAAATCAGTAGATATGCTGATATTGGGAATAGCTTGTCTAATCTCTTCCACTCGTTTAATATAATCTTCAACTGTATAAGGTCTATTCATGAGCTTAAGGATATGATTAGAACCAGCTTGTAAAGGAATGTGTAAGTGATGAGCCATCTTTTTTGAGTTTTTCATATAATCTAATAATTCATCACTGATCTCGCTTATTTCTATCGATGATAGACGGATAGTTTCTAAGCCTTCTATCTTATCTATTTCTTTTAATAAGTCGACTAAATGATGTTCACCATCAAAATAACGACCGGTATGAATGCCTGTCAAAACTATTTCTTTAGTAGTTTTAGCTAATTTTGTCGCTTGATTTACGACATCAATTAATTTAGCACTTCTTTGGCGACCTCTAGCGTATGGGATAATGCAATACGAGCAATACTGATTACAACCATCCTGTATCTTTAAAAAAGCGCGACTCTTGCGATAGTAATTATCAACGCTTAGTTCTTCGAATTCAACATCATCAAGACTAGAAACATCATTTTTATGTACATGTGCATCAATATATTCCTTAATCTTATCTTTATGCTTAGAACCGATGACTAAATCGACATCATTAAATATCTCTTCGTCTTTTTTAACTTGAGCATAACAGCCGACAGCCACAATATAGGCATCAGGATTATTGCGACGACATGCACGAATAAATTTGCGAGTCTTAGCCTCTGCAGTATTAGTGACACAACAAGTAAAAATGATATAGATATCAGCTACATCTTTAAAATTAACTTCACAATAATCTCTATCCATCAATTCTTTAACATAATTAGATTCAAAGTCATTGACTTTGCAACCTAAAACCATCATCGCATATGTTTTCATTTCTCTCTTGCTCCTGAAATATTACTCATAACATATAAGGCTGCCGTCTCAGCTCGCAATATCCTCTTGCCCAGACTGACACATTCAAACCCCGTTTTTTCAAATTCATCTATCTCCTGCAACTCAAAGCCACCCTCAGGGCCAATAATGACAGTAACTGAATCATCTATATCTCGATAAGGGATATAATTAGCAAAATTCTTCTCATAGGCGACAAAATTATATTTAGACTTATATTTGCCTAAGGATTTAATATCAATAATATCATCGATGATAGGTGTATAAGAGCGCAACGATTGCTCGCTTGCCTCCTTAACTATCTTTCGATATCTATCTAATTTAGCTTTTTTATCTTTTATCTTGATGATACTTCGACTAGCTTCATATGGTACAATTCTTGTCACTCCTAGTTCTGTCAATTTCTGCAGGCAAAAATCGAACTTATCATTTTTAATCAAAGACAAGATTATGGTAACATCGATATCTAATTCTCTATCCTCTTCAATTCTTTCTTTAATTATGGCCTTGTCATCACTTAATTCAGCTAAGAATAAGTTATTATGCGCATCAACTAGCCTAAAAGTATAAGCGTTTTTCTTACGAAGAACCTGTCTTAGATGAAATAAGATTTCGCTATCTAGTAAAACAGTATCCCCTGTATTAATTTCTTTATCTATAAAATATTGCTGCATGTAAATATTATACAATAATTGCTTCTAACATTATTATCAAAGCATAGAAAAAGAAGATATCACTAAACTGAACCCTGTTATTTAGACAATTTAAGCTCTAAGAACCAATTAAGGCTTGATTACTATATTCCATATCTGTTAAGCAATTATTCCACTTCATTCACTGATCGTTGAACTTTCTTATGATTAATGTCGTAATTTTGGATGATTCTTTATCACATGCAAAATAAATCTAAGGCTTAGCTTTAATTCTTACCTTAGTTCACTAATTACTTTTACGATTTCTTCTTTTGAGACATTTCTTTTTGTATAACTTAATAATTAATCCAGGAAATTAATGTTTCTTTCTTGATAAAGCTCTTTTTATAGTTGCTTCCTTAAATTCTAAAAAATAATTTTTTTCTTACCATGCTTAACTATTTCTATTCCATGTTTATCGATCAAGTTAAAAATATATGCGGCATGTGACTTAGTGATATTGAACTTTTTCGCTATTATTGGCAATATCCATCCTTCCTGTTTCCATAATCTGTAAATCTCTAATTTGTCTTCATATGTTAGTTTCATAATAAAAACCCTCCTTACTGGTTTGTTGTCCAGTTTGGAGGGTACATATCAATTTTGAGGTTAAGTTCATTCATCTTCTTTAACATCGTCATGAAATTCAATTTTAATCTCATTAACTTTTTTATTATCAGCATCAGTTACAGTAACATGCATATTCTTGAAATCAAAGCTCTCGCCGATTAATGGTATCTTATCCATATTGTGAATAACCCATCCAGAAGCAGTATTAAAGTTATATTCTTCCTTCATATGGATATCAAAATGTTTAAAGAGGTCATCGATGTCAGTATCACCTTTGACCAAATATGTATGGTCGTCGAGTTTTTTATAATATTCAACAACTTCATCATGTTCATCATAGATTTCACCAACTAATTCTTCTAAGATATCTTCCATCGTAATGATACCTGCTGTTCCGCCATATTCATCAATGACAATGGCCATATGTGACTTAGTACTTTGCAATTGACGCAACAAGGCACTGATTTTCACATGAGGACTGGTGTAGATAACAGGTTTAATCATCTGACGCAAAGTTGTTGCTGTGTCGGTGTAATAGAGAAAATAGAAGTCTTTTTCATGGATGACACCAATGATATTATCTATGCTTCCCTCATAGACAGGCAGACGAGAATAACCATGGTCCCGATAGAGATTTTTTATCTCATCCATCGTATAATCATCTACATCTACAGCGACGACATCGACACGCGGCGTTAGAATATCTCGTACATCCAAGTCATTAAATTCAATCGCATTAGTAATTAAGTCGGCTTCATGTTCATCCATATCGCCATCTTCTTGTGCATCTTCAACCATAGTGAGGAACTCTTCAGAAATCATTGAATTATCTTCCTCTTTATTCTTGAATACCAAAGACGCTAGACGTTTGATACGGTCAAAGAAGAAATTGACTGGTTTAAGTATGGTATTTAATACAGAAACAATTGAACAAACGGCCATAGCATAAGATTCTGGCATCTCTTTAGCGATTGACTTTGGTGTTATCTCACCGAATATCAGAATAATAATAGTCATAACTAAGGTCGATAGTGAAACGCCATTCTCACCAAGTATATTAATAAATAATACTGTTGATAAAGAAGAGGCAGTTATATTAACGATGTTGTTGCCAATTAGAATGGTGCTTAATAATGAAGTAAAATCATCGGCTAATTTTAATGTCTTTTGAGCTTTCTTATTGCCATTATTAGCTAGATATTTCAATCTAACCTTATTTAGACTTGAAAAAGCTGTTTCAGTTGCAGAAAAAAAGGCTGATAAAAGAACTAGTACTACCAGCAGAATTATTATAACATTATTATTCATAAATAATCTCCTTTAATAAGAAGATTCGGATTTTAGAAAAACTGTGACTGGGTATAGGAACTTCTCCCACTTTACAAAACACTTCCTTTCAATTTATAAGAAAAATTATACCAAAAACTATTTACTAGTGCAATATTAGCTCTTTAAGTAATATATGTATGAACAAATATATAGGTAAACTCAGAAGATTTGCCTATATAAAATATTAAGTTTAAAAATATTGATTAAACAGACTCTCGTTGAAATTTAAGACTAAATCATATGGGAATTTAGCTTCGTCTATTACTTTGAGAGCATCAAGATAATTGCCGACATCATATTTGATATGGGCATCAGAATTAATGATGATAGGGCAGCTATATTTTATGCAATATGATAGTATTTCTAAATCTCTATCAATTATGCGTCTATTGTCTTTAATATCAATAGAAGAATTGTTTAATTCTACAATGGTATTACTCTTAGCACATGCCTTGACTACTTCCTCATAGTTGCAAGGAAAACCATCTCTATCGATATGACCTAAAATCTTGACATAATCATTCTGCACTGCATTGATATAGGCAGTAGTATTTTCTAAAGAGCTATGGCTTGTATCATATACATAGCGATGCATAGAGGCTATAGAATAATCTAATTTGGCGATATTCATCTTATCTAGATTGATATAGCCATTTTCTAGAATATTAAGCTCAACTCCCTTTAAAATACGCAAATCACCAACATGCGAAGGTATAACGCTAAGATTAGAAATGCCAAAATAATGAGCACCCACACCTAGTTCATCATATTGATGTTCCAAGACTCCGAGGACCTTCATATTTTTCTTAATCGCCTCATCGATATTCTCAGTGATACTGGAATAAGCATGTTTAGATAAAACGCTGTGAGTGTGTAAATCAACTGTATTAATCATCTTAAACCTCAAAAAGAAGCACTATATTGTGCTTCCTATCTGCTCTTAAAGAATGTTGGAATATCAGTATCTTCTTGGTCATTAGAAATGACTGATTCCTCAAATTTTCTGTCATTAGTATAGATAGTATTATCACTAGCCTTAGTAGACAAGTTTGGTTGAGAATATTTAGTACGTGGTAAGTCAAAGCCTGTCGCAATTACGGTGACAATAATATTTTCGCCAATAGCTTCATTAATAGCGACACCATAAATTATATCAATATCATTACCAGCTGCTTCACGAATGTAATCGACAGCTACCGATGAATCATAGATTGAGATATTAGGACCACCAGTTACATTGATGATAGCTGACTTAGCACCAGAGATTTGAGCTTCTAGTAAAGGTGATTGAATAGCCTTAGAAGCAGCTTCCTTGGCCTTGTTTTCACCTTGAGCCATACCGATACCGATTAGGGCAGTTCCCTTGCCTTCCATGACGGCTCTAATATCCGCAAAGTCTAAGTTTATAAAAGCAGGCACAGCGATTAAGTCAGTAATAGTTTGTACGCCCTGTCTTAAAACATTATCGGCTTCTTTAAATGAATCTTGCATAGGAATCTTACCAATGACTGACAATAATTGATTGTTGGAGACAATAATTAATGAATCGACATGTTCCTTTAATTGTTCAAGGCCAATATTAGCTTGTTCAATTCTTTTGCGACCTTCAAAGTCAAATGGTTTAGTTACAATACCAACAGTCAAGGCACCAATCTCTTTAGCGATTTTAGCGAAGATAGGAGCGGCACCAGTACCAGTCCCTCCGCCCATACCAGCGGTGATGAAGACCATGTCAGCACCATTTAGAGCCTTGCGAATTTCTTCTTCTGACTCAGTAGCAGCTTTCTTACCTATTTCAGGATTACCACCTGCTCCTAAACCCTTAGTCATCTCTTTGCCAAGAATGATCTTATTCTTACAATTAGACATGTTGAGAGACTGGATATCTGTGTTACATACATAGAATTCAACACCTTTAACGCCATCGTTAACCATTCTATTAACTGCGTTACATCCGGCTCCACCTATTCCAAATACCTTAATTCTAGCGACCTGATTGTATTCTAATTTATTTGTCATAATTTATCTCCCTTTTTTATCCATTTCAAATAAGTTCTTTATTTTACCAGTCAATGATTCTCCTTCAACATCATTGCTTCGACGGTCAACAATATTCTCAAACTCCAATAAATTGATACTGCTTATCTTTAAATCTTTGATATTTACCATATCTTTATAGACGAAGAATGATCCATATAGAGCAGTTAAGCTGCTATCTCTGACACCGATAGTATCTGGGAAGTAAGCTTTAACACTGGTTTTACATTCTTTTGATAACAGATAGATAAATGATTCCATGCTGGCTAATTCACCAGTCACCACAATAGCGGTATTATGCGACTCTAAGATAGGTTTTAAACTAGTCACTAACTTATCGATATACTTTTTTAGTGGCAAGTAGACATCATTACTCAAAGTCTGCTCATTAATTGATATATTATTACCATCATCGGCTACCCATGCATATATCGCATCATCGATATATTCCTTATCATATGAAGTATTATATTTAATAAGCCTAGATAAAGTGGCATAGGCTATATGATATTTCTCTTGAACAGGTAAAACAATAGAGTCAAAGCCATCAAATAATATTTCTGCATTGACGAGTTTTCCCTTTTGCAATAAGGCTAACTCGGTGCTATCATGATTGACATTGACTAGGACGATATTTTGATTCAATGTCTGCTCAAATAAGGCTGCTTCTTTACATATCGCATAGATATTCATACAGATATCCATAATTTGTATACCGATATCTTCTAGAAGAGATACATAATCGAAAGTTAGTATCTTATCAGCACACAATAAATCAATATCGACAATCAATTCATCACTGATCTCTTTTTCTGGTAAACGTCTAGATGAAATACCATTGACTGTATATTTAACACAGACCGCATTAATGATGGTCAAATCATTATCAATCTTGGTATGCATAGCATTTTGTATCGCTCGAGCTGCATCCGCTTTACTAACATAGCCATTATTAGTTTTGACATTGACCTTTAATGGATAACGTTTAAAATTATACGGAGGAATCAAAAGAATAACTTTCTCAATCTTGGCACCAAGCATCTTGCTGGCATCATTTATCGCCTTGCTTACCGATTCTTTTACTTTCTCATGATTGACAATGCGATAGTCTTCAATTCCTTCGCAAACAGCTGTCTCTAATTTAATAATATTAAAACGAGTGTTGAAGTATTCACCAACTAAAATTCTAATTTCTTGACTGTTAATTTCTAAAGCTGCATATATCTGTTTCATAATTATAACCTTTATAATTTTATCATAGTTGTAGCTAATTAACCATATGAATATTTTACCATATCCTCTTGCATTTTGCCCTAACATATGTTAAATTTATATAGCTATAAAAATTAAGAAAGGGGGCATGACGTATGTCTAAAGTATGCGAGATTACAGGTAAAAGACCTCTATCAGGTAATAACCGTTCACATTCACTTCGTGCTACACGTCGTAAATGGAATGTAAACCTACAAAACGTTACTCTTATGGTTGACGGAAAACCAAAGAAGGTTCGCGTTTCAGCCCGCGCATTAAAAACATTAAAGGCTAAAAGTAGATTGGCATAAAAAAGGACTTTTGAAAAAGTCTTTTTTATTTATTTCAATCGATTTAGATTTTCTTTGATATCGCCCTTAAAGACAAAGCTGCCTGCAACTATGACATCAGTTCCGATTTCTTTAAGTCTTTGAGCATTAGTATCATTAACTCCCCCATCGACTTCAATCAAGTAATGATAATTACTTTTGAGCTTTTGAAGATAACTGATTTTATCATAGGCAGAGTCCATAAACTTTTGGCCACCAAAGCCAGGCTCAACAGACATGATTAAAATCACATCTAAATCATCTAAAAACTCATCTAAAACTCTCACATCAGTATTAGGTTTAATAGACATGCCAGCTTTTAAACCTAATTTTTTTATTTCTTTTATCAGTTTTAAACATTCTTCATCACTATTTAAAGCCTCATAGTGAAAAGTAATGCCACTAGCTCCAGCCTTATAGAATGATTCTAAATAAAAAAGTGGGTCGCTAATCATTAAATGGACATCCAAATATAAGTCGGTAGCCTTTTTAAAAGCTTTTAAAATATCAGGACCAAAACTAATATTAGGCACAAAATGACCATCCATGACATCGAAGTGTAACCATTCAACCTCTTCATTTAAAATGGCAACCTGGGTTTCAAATTTAGAATAGTCTAGTGACAGAACTGATGGTGCAATCAACATAAAATATATCTCCTTTATTTCAAACGACGATGGGTATTAAAAGAATAATTACCCATTTTAATCATATTAACTATCTCGACATAAGAATCATAGAAAGTTTTGGGAATGAGATTGTCTAAAATAGCTTTCTTAACACCACAATCTGGTTCATTGATGTGCATGCAATCTCTGTAGTAACAAGTGCTATACTTATTAAAAATACTTATTTTATCTTTCAATAGATTGATGTCAATATCTCTTAAATCAATTGAAGAAAAACCTGGTGTATCAGCGACTAATCCTTCATTTAATTCATATAATTCCACATGTCTTGTAGTATGTTTACCCCTTCCCAAAGCTTTAGAGGTGATATCTGTCTTAAGATTTAAAGATGGATCAAACTTGTTGATAATACTAGTCTTACCAACTCCACTTTGACCGCACAGAACTGATACCTTATGTTTAAAAGATGCAAGTAGGGTCTCATCGATGCCATCTGTATAAGAAAAATAGACATCTAATCCAAGTTGATTATAGTACTCTTTTATATCTTTTAAGTCTTTATCATCTCCTAAATCGGCCTTGGTGATGACGATGATAGGTAATACATCAGCATATTCAATTAAAATAACTAAACGATTGACTAATTCAAAAGAAAAATTAGGGTCTTTAAAACTCATTAAGATATAAGCTTGGTCGACATTGGCTAAAAAAGGTCGCTTTAAAACATTTTTACGCTCTAGTACATCGACAATGCCATACTTACCTTCACTATTTTCAAGTAAGACAAAATCACCCACAAAAAGACGTTGTTTCAAACGCATCTTGCCTGTGGGATATGCTTCTAAAATAGTAGAATCCTCAAGTTGAACGCTATATTGATTGGATATTATCTTAATAATTCTAGCTTTCATTGAACGTAATAATATAACTTAATAGTATTGTCATCTTCTTGTGTATAAGTTGAACCTTCGACAGGGTCTATTCTAACAACAGTCATCGGACCATATTTTTCTAATTCAGAAGCGGTTAAGTCATTAGTGCTTATCTCTATCATTTCTACCTTCATGCCCTGTGCTTCAAGATTAGCTTTTACCCCGTTGACATCTTGACCTTTTAAACCAAATTCTAAGATAAGCGATGGATATTCACTATAGTAGAGAGTAACATCATTGACGATATTAGGATTGTACTTATTGCCACTGACTAATCCTTCTTGCGATACGACAGTGCCAGGAGTCAAGTCGCTCTTTGTCGGTTTCATAGTGACATTAAAGTTTTTAGCTAAGAGTTCATTATAGGCTTCATCAACTGACTTGCCAGTATAATTTTCCATAATTTCATAGGTGCCAGAAGATACGACTACCCTTATCTTGCTACCCTTTTCTACTTCACCTTCACTAGGCGAATACGAGATAATCTTTCCTTCTTCGATATCATCAGTTAATACGCGCTCAATGTTATCTAAATCGATAGAGAGGCTGTAGTCACTAAGCATGTCATTAGCTTCAATTATAGATAGATTTTTAATATCTGGAACAGTTACAAAAGAAGAAGAGTTGCCTATGACACCACTTAAAAATAATATTCCAGTGATGAGTGTAGCCACTAATAGAATACCTAAGATGATATAAAAGATTGAGGCGTTAGCCGAAGACTTCTTAGACTTCTTTTTCTTTTTGGCATCTTTGCCGCTTTCACCGCTGATAGCAACTTTAGCCTTGGATAAAAATTCTTCATCATCAACTTTATTTAAGATGATTTTTGGGTCGTTTAAGTGTTCGGGTTTTAAACAAACATTTAAGTCCTGCAACATGAGGGCAACATTGGCATAGCGCTCATTCAAGTCTTTCGCTGTCGCCTTTAAGACGATATTCTCAACTGATTGAGGTATCTTAGAATTGTAGTCACGAACACTAGGAATATCATCTTTGACATGTTTGAGAGCTACCTGAATGGCAGAATCACCCTTAAATGGTAGATCTCCAGTCAGCATTTCAAAAAACACGATACCTAATGAATAGATATCACTTTGCATGCTAGCTTGACCACCCTTAGTTAGTTCTGGAGCCAAGTAATGAACGGAGCCCAGAATCGAATCCTTGGAGGTAATCTGCATCGCATCATGAGCTAGCGCAATTCCAAAGTCAGCTATTTTAATCGTGCCATCCGCTTTAATCAAAACATTTTGGGATTTGACATCACGATGGATAATGCCATTTCGATGAGCTTCCATCAATGCACCTGATAATTGTTTCATCAGCCAGACTGCTTCTTTATATGGCAAAGCTCCTCTTTTTAAGATAAGCTCTTTAAGAGTGTAACCCTTGATATATTCCATGACTATATAGTGACGATTATCATCTTCTCCTACATCATAGATATCGACAATATTGGGATGGGATAGACAAGTTGACGCATGAGCTTCTCTTTTAAAACGTTCAAGTGCAATTGGATCACTGGCTAATTCACCCTTGAGCACCTTGACAGCCACTTCTCGATTGAGAATAGTATCAAGGGCAAGATAGACATCAGCCATGCCTCCCTTGCCAATATTTTTAATAATCATGTATCTTTTTCCAATATATTCCGACATAATTACCTCTTAACTAAAACTAAAGTTATATTGTCATAGCCACCGTTCATCAGGGCTTTTTGCATAAGTTCTTTACATTTCTGTAAGATATTTAAATCATCAATCACGATTTTTAAGATATCCTCTTCACTGACATAACCGTGTAGGCCATCACTGCAAACTAAATAGTAATCCATAGGTGGCACTTTAAAAATATCGCCACTCACTTCTTCCCATATGCCAACTGCCTTCATCAAATAATGCCTTTTAGGATGATTCAAACTCTCTTCATAAGATATTTCACCATTCTTTAAAAGTTCATTAACTAAGGTATGGTCTTCTGTCAGCCTAAATATCTTATGATTTTTAAAGCCATAGACTCGACTATCGCCAATATTTATGCAATATGAACCCTGCGAGCTAATAAGTAAGCCAGTAGCAGTGGTGCCCATACCTCGATATTGATAATATGAATTAGAAAGTTTATAGATATGCTCATTGATGCCCTTTAATAAATTGCGTAAATACTTCTTGACACTTTCATCATCGGTAAATGGGCCGCTGTTATTAAATGATTCTAAGGCATACTTAATCGCTTCTCCAGAAGCTACTTCTCCAGCTTTGTTGCCACCAATGCCATCACAGACAAGCGCAAAAAAATCATTGTAGTCATTATATACAGTCATATAACTATCTTGATTTTTCTCTCTTACGAGTCCTATGTCGGTCAAACTAAAGAAATCCATAACTATCCCTTATTATAATTAGCTCTTAATTGTCCACAAGCAGCGTCGATATCATCGCCTTTTTTCTGACGTAAAGTAACAGCTACTCCCCTTTTTTTCAGCATATCATAAAAATTTAAAGTCGCTCTTTCACCTGACGAGCTATAATCCTTTTCTTTGACAGTATTATAAGGTATCAAATTGATATAAGCATTTAAACCGTGGAGAAGTTCTTTTAACTCATCAGCATTCTTCGTTTGGTCATTAACATCATTAAGTAATAGATATTCAAATGTGATGCGACGATTGTTCTTTTCACTATAGTATTTAATTGCAGCAAATAATTCTTTAAGACTATATGCCTTAGCCACGGGCATTAACTCTTTACGCAATTCATCATTAGAAGCATGCAAGGAAATCGCTAAGTTATATTGAACTCCCTCATCAGCGAAACGATAAATCATCGGTACTAAACCACAAGTAGAAATAGAGATGTGACGAGCACCTATTTCAAGAGCAAATGGATGATTGATAATAGCCAAAGCCTTCATGACATTATCATAATTATCAAAAGGTTCACCAGTACCCATCAAGACTAAATTGCCTAGTCTTTCACCCTTTTCGTCTAAATATATCTGTATCTGTAAGACTTGCAGAACTATCTCGCCGACGCTTAAATTTCTCTGTTTCTTCAAAAGCCCACTAGCACAAAAACTACAACCCATGTTGCAACCAACCTGAGTGGATAGACAAGCACTATTACCATAATCAAAAACCATCAAGACACTCTCGATTAAGGCGCCATCTTCTAGCTTAAATAGATATTTTGTCGTACCATCCGAAGATACTTGCTTAGTGACCAGTTCTAAACTTGGAATTATAAAATCTTCTTCTAGCTTCTCTCTTAATTTAATGGGCAAATCACTCATCAAATCAAAAGATTTAACTCTTTTTTCATATAGCCACTTAAATATCTGTTTGCCATGAAAGGCTTTAATGCCATTTTTTTCTAGATATTCTTTTAAATCATCGAAATTTAAATCATATACCACTTGTTTCATTCTTTAATTATACTAAGATTTAGCGAGTTTAGCGACATAAAATGCATCACCACCATCTTCATCAATAAAGGTCTTCTCTTCTAAGAGACTAAATTCTTCATGTCTATTTAAAAACTTGAGTATTTGTTTAGAGTTCTCTTTTTTATTGATGGTGCAAGTAGAGTAAACCATAATACCACCCTCATTTAGAAGTATAGAGGAAGATTCCAAAAGTTCTGCTTGCAGTTTTTCTAAGTCATCTAAATCTTCACTTTTGATATGATAGCGAAGATCAGGCTTGCGCTTTAAGATGCCTAGTCCTGAGCATGGTGCATCTAGCAGTATCCTATCAAACTTTTTATCCATTAATTTAGCTAAGTATCGACCATCATAGTTAAAATAATTGATATCTTCAAAAGCTAACTTATCAGCCATCTTTTTAATAAGTTCAACCCTATGGGCATATAAATCATTGGCGTAGGCATTATTAGCTTCAATGATATCTAGACAATTAAATAGCTTTCCCCCTGGAGCGCTACAGATATCTAATAAGGTATTGTCTTTATTTAAGTCTAAATAATGATATAACTTAGCGCTATTGACATCTTGTACATAGAAATAACCATTTTTAAATTCATTCGTATTGATAAGATTTTGTTTACAACTAAAGCTATCATCGTTGATGATATCGATATCATATTTATTTAAATCGTGGTAGTTAGCCTTCTTTTTATTGAGGCGATAAAAGACCTGAGGAATAGTATTAAAACTCTTTAATAGACGATATAACTCATCATCGCTATATTGTGACTTAATCAATTTAACTATCCATAGAGGGATGGAGTAGTGAATAGATAAGCTCTCTACGTCTTTATCATCAAAGGAATGGTAAGCTTCTAACTTATGTAAAATAGCTGAGATAAAAGCCTTCTCACCATTTTTATTAACTAGTTTTGGATATTCATTATAGATGACATAATCTTTTTGTTGCATATAAAATCGCTCATAGATTGCCATAGCTAAGATGATTTTGAGCTTATCGGATATCTTTCCTTCAATCTTTAATTGTTTCAACAATTCAAAATAATGGCGCAATACACCATTGACTAACTCAGTCACAAAGGCCCTTTGTACTGAAGGCAATTCATTTAGGCGCTTACGCATGTCTAAGTTGGCATATTGTCCTTTAAAAAGACATTCATATAAGATAGAAAATGCTAATAATCTCTGATTCATAATCACTCCAAATAAGTGGGATTAATATCCACTTTAATATTAGAAACATTCTTTTTATTTAAATATTCATTAATTAATCCCGTCAAATATCTAAGGACGGCTATCAAATCGGCATCCATAACTAATATTCTAAGACGATGAATTCTATTAAGCTTATTGATAGAGGTCAAAGGATACTTGCGATAAGGACAAGCATCAATTAGTTCATTAAATATATCTTTACTTTTATTTAAACGCTCTAAAGATGTATCGCTGAGATAGATGGCTATAATGTGCGAATATGGCGGATAATGACCCCTATGACGATAATTCATCTCAATATTGTAGAAGTAGTTGTAGTCTTGTTTCAAAACAGCTTTTAAGACATAGTGTTCAACATTAAAAGCTTGAATTAATACTTTCCCATCTATTTCACTACGTCCACTACGACCTGATGCCTGCATCAGTAAATCAAATGTCAATTTAGCGGCATTATAGTCTTGGTGCATCAAACCGGCATCGGCATTTAAGATACCAACTAGTTCCACTAGCGGAAAATCCAATCCCTTAGCTATCATTTGCGTGCCGATTAAGATATCTATTTCATGTCTTTCAAAACGATTTAAGATATCTTCATGGGCTCCCTTAGTATTAGTATTATCTCTATCCATGCGTTCAATTCTAGCTTCCGGGAATAATTGTTTTAGGGATTCATATACCTTCTTTGTACCAAAACCATAGTAGACAAGATTATGGCTGTGACAATTTGGGCAATAGTCAATAAGTTTATATACCCGACCACATTGATGGCACTTTAGAACATGTTCATCATTATGATAACTCAAAGGTATATCACAATCCTTACACATGAGTGTTTCGTTGCAATCAGCACATTTGATAATAGGTGAATATCCTCGCCTATTTAAGAGGATGATGACCTGATGCTTGCGCTCTAAGACGTTTGCGATTGCTTTTTTTAACTCTTCAGAGATAATATATGACTTACTTCTTTTGATATCTTTAGTCATATCAATAACAGATATTTTCGGCAAAGAATGATTGATGCGATTTTTGAGTTGCAACAAATCATAATCACCCTTTAGGGCATGAGAGTAACTTTGTAAAGATGGTGTCGCACTAGCCAACAATATCTTGGCATTAAATAGCATGCCAAGCTTAAAAGCGACATTCCTGGCATCATATAATGGCGTCGAATCTTGCTTATAGGATGTATCATGTTCCTCATCAATAATGATTAAGCCAAGGTTATTGAAAGGCAAGAAGATACTAGACCTCGTGCCAACTACTATCTTAGCTTCGGCATTTTTAACGCGCTTATACTGTTCGTAACGTTCATTATCATTTAAGCCCGAATGATAGAAGATGACATCTAAGAATCGCTCTTTAACCCTTCTTATCATCTGAGGAGTTAAAGATATCTCGGGAACTAATATCAGTACTTCTTTATTTAATGATAAGTAATAGCGTGCTAAATGGAGATACACCTCTGTCTTGCCAGAACCAGTTACTCCAAAGAGTAAAGAGACAAGCTTATCACTTTTAATAAAGTCATCATAGGCCTTCTTCTGTTCTATGGTCAATTCTTTAAAAGAAGATGGATTAGTTGGCTTTTCATTAACATATCGACTCTCACGAACTTCTTCCCTAAATAATTTTAAATCTATCAGTTTAGCAATAATATGCCTTGATATCTTATTAGCTTCACTTTTTAATATCTCATCAGGCAAAGAGTCATATACTTCTTTTTGTCTAGTAGTCAAACTGATATTATAATTTTCTTCTTTAATCAAATAAACTTCTCTTTTAGAACTAGCAATCTCTTTAGATGTCTTTAAATTCTTAGGAAGCATCACATTTAGACAAGAGATGAGTGGTGAGATAGTCGTTCTGGCAATCCACTGGGCCAAATCATATTGCCACTCATAAAGGATAGGACTAGAATCGATAACATCAATAATCTCATTAGGAATAAAACCTAATTCAGCGCTTAGTTCATCTAATGACTTATCGACATTTTGATAATTGACGACAATAGCGCTAGTCAATTGGCCATTAAATCTAACGCGTACACGACAGAACTTGTCGACAAATTCAAAACTGCAATAAGTAAAAGGCTTATTGACTTTTAAACTAGCATTGGTCACATAAACTTCTAGTAAGTACATAACAATATTATAAACGATAGTTCATAAAATAAAAATGTGGCAATTATTGCCACATTAACCGATAGAACCTTCCATATTAATCTTTAATAGTTGATTTAATTCTACCGCATATTCCATTGGTAATTCTTTAGTAAAAGGTTCAATAAAACCCAAGACTATCATCTGTGATGCCTCGTCTTTCGAAAGACCACGCGACATCAAATAGAATAGTTGTTCCTCAGAAATCTTAGATACCGTGGCTTCGTGTTCAATTGTCGACGTGTCATTCAACATGATATTGCTTGGTATTGTATCACTCGATGATATATCATCGAGAATTAAAGTATCGCATTCAACCTTAGCCTTTGAGAAATCAGCATTTTTGCCCATCGATACAAGACCGCGATAATTTACTTTACCGCCAAGTCTAGATAGCGATTTAGAAATGATGGTACTTGAAGTATGAGGGGCTAGATGTATCATTTTAGCTCCAGCATCTTGATATTGTTGCTTAGTAGCGACTGCTACTGATATACATACGCCCTTGGCATATGGACCAGCTAATATACAAGCGGGATATTTCATATTTAGATGAGAGCCGATATTGCCATCAATCCATTCCATGACCCCATTTTCTTCTACATATGCACGCTTAGTAACGAGGTTTATAATATTACTAGACCAGTTTTGAATGGTGGAATATCGACACTTACCACCCTTTTTAACATAGATTTCTACTACTGCCGCATGGAGCGAATCCTTAGAATATCGCGGTGCTGTACAACCTTCGATATAATGAAGGTCACTGCCCTCTTCAACGATGATTAAAGTTCTTTCAAATTGGCCCATCAACTCTGAATTGATACGGAAATATGATTGTAAAGGTTTATCTAACTTAGTATTCTTTGGTACATAAATAAATGATCCGCCAGACCAAACTGCTGCATTTAAAGCTGCATACTTATTATCGGCATAAGAGACCACCTTACCAAAATATTCTTTAAAAATATCAGGGACTAGCTTTAAAGCAGTATCGGTATCATAGAAGATGATACCAGCCTCTTCAACTTCCTTAAGCATGTTGTGGTAGACAACTTCTGATTCGTATTGAGTCGAAACACCAGCTAGATATTTAGCCTCAGCCTCAGGTATTTTAAGCTTTTCAAAAGTCTCTTTAATGGTGCTAGGAACATCATCCCAATCTTTTTCTACCTTATCGCTAGGTTTTATATAATATGTAAAATCATTAAAATCAATTTCACTTAAATCAGGACCATAAGATGGATTATCTAATTCAAGAAACTTATGATAAGCCTTAAGTCGATATTCTAGCATCCACTCTGGTTCTCTTTTTTGTTTAGAAATCTGTCTGATGACATCTTCACTTAATCCCTTACCCGTCTTATAGACAGATACATCTTCATCGCTAAAATCATAGCGATAGTTTTCCTGACTATCAATAATATCTTTATTTTTCATTTTCTATACTCGCTTTAATTAATTCTTCCATCGCCTTAATACCAATAGTTCCGCATTTAATTCTATTTGGTTGACGATATAAGGTATCAAAGGCATTAGCTTCTTCTAAATGATCAGGATCATATTCTTTTTCATCCAACATATCATAGTATTCATTAATTAGTGACAAGGCCTCATCAACCTTTTTTCCCTTCAACAAATCAGTGAAAATAGATGTCGATGCAAAAGATATCGTACAACCCACACCATCAAACTTTATATCTTTGACAGTGCCATCCTCAATGAGTGCCTGTACCTTAATATCATCAATGCAAGAATCAGAAGCCATATGAATAGTTTTATAACGCTCATCGTCAACCAAACCCTTATTGCGGGGATGACTATAGTGGTCTAGTAAGATAGTACGCTTAAAATTCTCATCCATCATAAAAATACTCCTATACACTTATCTAAAGTAACTTCTTTACAGACATCGATAAATTTATCGATTTCTTCCTTAGTATTATAGAAATACATCGAAGCTCTAATAGTCTCTGAAGCTTTGATGACATTTAAAAGTATCTTTGCACAATGATTGCCTGATCTTACAGCGATATTTCTCGTATTTAGATATGTAGCAGCATCTTGGGCAAAGATATCCTTGAAATTAAAAGTTGCAATGGCACAATCACTATGTGGATTATATACCTGAACATTATCGAGACTCTTTAATTGATTGATTAAATAAGTGACTAATTGTTTATCATTAGCTTCAATAACATCCATTCCGATATTCATCAAGTATTCCATAGCTTTTTTAAGACCCAATACCCCTTCAATGCAAGGCGTACCAGCCTCGAATTTATATGGTGGTCGCTTTAATAAGATATTGCCACAGATATCAAAACGAGCATTAGAACCTCCTCCTAACATGAAGGCATCCATCTTTTCTAACAGCTCATATTTGCCATATAAGACACCTACACCACTAGGACCACACATCTTATGACCACTGAAAGCCAAGAAATCGACATCGCTATCGATGACATCGGTCTTGGTATGAGGTACTGATTGAGCTCCATCACATACGACAATAGCTCCATATTCATGAGCGATGGCTGTAATTTCTTTCATTGGCAAGATATATCCTAAGACATTAGAAACTTGAGCCAAGGTTACAACCTTCACCCCTTTATGCATAACTTTCTTGAATAAATCAATGTCAAAGACACCATCTTCTTTTAAAGGAATATATTCTATCTTAGCACCTGTAACTTCACAAACCTTAAACCATGGCAAGATATTTGAAGCGTGTTCAGCTTCTGAAGACAAGACGACATCGCCTTCCTTTAAAAACTTCTGACCATAACCATAAGCAACTAAATTCAAGGAAGAAGAAGCGCCATTAGTAAAGATTATCTCATCCTTGCTACGAGCGTTAATAAAAGTCTTAGCTACTTCTCTAGCACTTTCATATTCATTAGAAACCTCAAAAGATAAATCATAGTCACCACGATGAATATTAACTGTCTTTCTACTATAATAATCAACTACCTCATCGATGACACATTGCGGTTTAAAAGATGTGGCTGCTGAATCAAAATAGATTAAATCCTTATTGTTTTTAAACATCGGAAAATCTTCGCGAATCTTATTTACATCAAACATAAATCATTCACCTTCTTCTTACATTCTTCTTCTATTTTTAAGCCATCTTCAAATAGTTCGAATACTTCCTTATCCAAAGTCAAATAACTTTCTATCATCAATAATAGAGCTGTAGCACGGTTTAATCCACGAGCGTTCATATAGAATAGAACATCTTCATCGATAGTTCCAGAAGATAGACTATGTGATGCTGCGACATCATTTTCATCAATATTTAGCACTGGCCTAATTGTCGCCTTTTTTAAAGAATCAATAGTTAGACAACGATTTTTTTGATGATGAATAGATCTCTTAGCTCCTTTAACTATATTGCCGACGACATTCATTAAAAGTTCAGCATCTTTTAAAGCTACCACTGAATTATCTAAATTAATTTCACTATCAGCTTCAGCATTAGTGAAATTAAAGTTAATCATTTTATCATTACTTGCAAGGTAGGTTGAATGAACATTTAATAAGCCATGTCTTCCTACTTTGACATCTGTATTCTGTATTAATTTACTTGCCTCTAAGTCAATATAATTGATATTTGCTTTCGCATTGATATAACCAGACTCATTCAAACTTAGGTCATTACTTCGATGATAGACGATGATATTATAGTTGCCACCATCTAGAGCATATTCGATATTAGCTTCTGTTGCATCGATGATGATGGTGATATTAACATCCTGATCAAATTTTAAGAGCAGTGGCTTTTCATCATGAACATAAAATGTTTTATTCATGATTAAACCTCTTATTATTAGCACAAGTTCCTAAACTGTAAACTAGTGGCTTGCTGATGGTCTGTGGGCGAATATTTAATTCTTTATACAACCAGTCATAGCCATCATTATCAATCTTTTCAACTAGTTCATAGTCACCTTCGACTACTACCTTACCATCGACTATGACATGGGCATGAGTGGGATGTATCATCGTAAAGAAACGCTCATAATGCGATACTACCAAAAGAGCGACATCATTATTTTCACGATATTCATTGATGGCATTAGAAACAACTTTAATTGCATCGACATCAAGTCCACTGTCGATTTCATCCAACATGGCTAGACTTGGTTTAAGCATCAACATCTGCAAGATTTCGTTACGTTTTTTCTCACCGCCAGAAAAACCATCATTGACATAGCGATGAGCTAAATCATCCTTCATATTTAACTTCTTGATATTCTTATCTATCTCTTTGATAAAGCCAAATAGTGAAATAGGCTCATCTCTTCTGGCATTGATAGCAGCTCTTAAAAAGTCAGAATTGGTTACTCCTGAGATATCTTGGGGATATTGCATAGCTAGAAAGATACCACATTTACTTCTTTCATCCACAGACATATTTAAGATATCTTCACCATCATAGATAATACTGCCTTCAGTGACAGTATATTTTGGATTTCCCATAATAGTTTGTAAGAGCGTAGATTTACCATTGCCATTTGGGCCCATAATAGCGTGAACTTCACCACTATTGATAGTTAAATCCAATCCTTTCAATATTTCTTTATCTTCTACTTGAACATGTAAGTTTTTAATTTGTAAACAGTGCGTCATAGTATTCCTCCTGCGTAAAAAATTATAACATAATACATTAAAATAGGGTTTAATTACACATCTAAGCTGAACTTTATCTGAATTTTGGCATCAAAAAATTGTGAAAAATAATACCTTATTATATAATTACATGGAATTTAGGAGGATTACATGAAAACTAAACAACTATTAAAACAATATTGGTTTGTCTTAGTATTGGCTATTTTAGCGATTGTATTTGTTGTGTTCTATGCAATTGACTTACAAGCTAATGCTGAAAAAGAGGTGCAAACCATGCAAGTTGATGATCAATATGTAGTTTATAGTATCGATGGAGAAAATTACTATGCCGATGACTTGTATGACGAACTATATACTCTATATGGCTTCAACACGGCTTTTAGAGCATTAGATAGAATGGTTGTCGAACAAGCTGTTGAAACAACTTCAGAGATGGACACTATCGCTACTAATAATGCTCAATACATTCTTAGCGTCTACGACCAAGAGACACTAGATAGCGACTTGCGTTCGCTTGGCTTCAATGGCATCGATGAATTAAAAGATTACTACATCTACATTCAAAAGAGCCAAGAATTATCTAAACGTTATTTCACTGAACACCAAGCTGAATATGTTGATCCATATATGGAAGAATCACCAAAATCTATTTCTCACATCCTCATCAGAGTAGCTGATGTAACAGAAGAGACTGATGAAGAAGGAAATGTGACTCATACTGCAAATCCAACTGAGGAAGAGACTAACAAGCTAAATGAAGTATTAGAGAAATTAAAGACCGAAGATTTCGCTACTGTCGCTTATGAATATTCAGATGATAGCAGTGCCAGCAATGGTGGTTCATTAGGTATTGTCGATGAAGCTACACTTGAAACATATGTAGCTGAATTCGCTGAAGCAGTTAGAAATCTAGAAGAAGGAGAAGTTAGTGAAGTTATTACAACTGAATATGGTTATCACATCATCAAATGTGACGCATCAACAGTAGAATCTTTATTAGATAACCCTGATTTCATTTCTAATCTCTACAGCAACAATCAGAATTTGTACACTGAAGTTATCATAGAGACTGCTCAACAATTAAATATCACAATTGAAAATGAAGATTTCAAGAATGAATTAGATTCATATTTAAATGAAAGCGAGGAAACTGAATAATGAAGAAAGTCTTAATCGCTCTATCAGCCCTAGCTCTACTAACTGCTTGTTCAACAGATAATACTGCTAAAGTATCAGATGGCGAAACAGTATATATCAATTCTGAAAACGAACAATATACTAAACAAGATTTATTCGAATCAATGAAGAATAATAATTATACCGCTGTAGTCACTAATCACATTGTCACTAGAATAGCTGAACTTGAAGGCGTAGATATGACCGAAGTTGATAGTGAAGCTCAAACTAGATTAGAAGAGATGCAAGCATCATTTGGCACATACTATACACAATTAGAAACTTATTATGGTGGTGCTGAAAGAATCAAAGCCAACATCGCTGCTACTGTATGCAATGAAAAACTAGCTAAACGTTATATCGATTTAAATTTCGATAGCTTAGTAGAAGAAAATATTCCTGTTAAGATGCAGATTGCTTACTTTGATGATATCGAAGTAGCTAGAAAAACTTTAGAAGAAATAAATGCTGGTACAAGCTTCGATATAGCTGTATTAAATAATGGCTATACGACGGACGCTAGTGCTCAAGTTTACTTAGATAGCGATTCTCTAGCTCTAGAAGTTAAAGAATATGTCAATTCAGGTATCATAGAAACCGGTGTATCAGACATCATCAACACTGCTACTAGCACTACTGATAGTGAAGGAAAACAAGTAACTTCTGCTCGTTACTACATCATCAATATCATTGACCGTGATGCCAATAACTTCAAAGATGAATTTGTAGATAAGCTATTATTAACTTTTGATACGACAGAATCAACAAATTACTTCTTCTCTCAACATGACATTCAATTCTATGACCAAAGAACTTATGACTTAGTAAGTTCAACTTATGGAGCAGTTGAATAATGTGTATATTCTGCGAAATTATAAATGGCAATATCCCTTCATCTAAGGTATATGAAGATGATGACGTATTAGCCATCCTAGATTTATCCCAAACTACTAAAGGTCACACATTGGTAATGCCCAAAAAGCACTATCAAAACATTCTCGAGATTCCACAAGATGAACTGGCAAATCTCATCATCAAAGTACAGGAAATCGCTAAAAAAGTGACAACTAATCTAGGCGCTAAAGGATTTAATATCCTAGTAAATACTAATGAAGTTGCCGGTCAGAGTGTCATGCATCTACATGTTCATATCATTCCTAGATATGATGAAAATGATACTATCGAAATCAAGACTTACGAAAACAAATTTGATCTCTCTAAAGTCTTAGAAGATATCAACAAATAGTAAATGAGCCTCAGTTAAACTGAGGCTTTTTATATGCGCTAGTATACCTTATTGAGATTGTTGATGATTGACTTAAATATAGTTTATTTAAATAATGTCGATATCACTTGTTAGCGATTATCTCCCCAATATATCAATGCTAACATATGACTACCAATGATAGGTCCAATATCGATAATCTGTATATCTGCATCAGAAATATATATTGATAGATTCATTTAATTGATTTGCTGCTTCTGGATTATTGCCATGACCTATTATTACTAAGTTTCCTAAGCTTGAACAATACCCATGTTGCATCTTTGAGATAGCCATTTTTCTTACTCTGGGCTTTTTTAAACTTGCAGTTTCTCTTTTTTATTGACATGTAATAAGAGCTTAAAAGGAGATATTCGTCCACCACGACATAAATGATCGAGTGTATCAAAGGATTTATCCATTCCAAAACATTTGTCGCAGATTGAATGTGGAACAGTGATATATCATAATCAGGCGGCATTAGAAGTAAAAGAAGATTTCTTAAAACTTTATATACATGTCAAAAAATAAGCGAAGATGATTATAAAGCTAATGTCTTTATCTGTCTTTTTTAAGATATCCTAAGATTATTTGCTCCATTGATGTAAAAAAACTTTCACCATTTAGATGAAAGTTATTGATGTTTATAGAAAGAACGATTATCCAGAGCGAAAATCTTAGGAGTAAACTCACCTACTTCTACTTGTTCAAAAGCCTTCTCGATAATATTAATCTTTGAATCGATATTATCAATTAGATATAGCATCTCTGCTTCAATAGTCTCTGGTCTAACAGGTGAACCAAATTCATATTGTCCATGATGAGATAAAACCATATGACGCAAGATAAGTAGTTCTTCACTGTCTTCTAAATGTAGCTCAGTTCCAATTTGTAATAATCTGGCTTGAAGTATAGAGATATGTCCAAGCAATTTTCCCTCTTTTGTATATTCCGTTACGACTGGGCTAGATAATTCCTGTATCTTACCTAAATCGTGAAGAATAACACCAGCGATTAAGTAATCGCCAGAGACTGATGGATAAATTTCAGATATAGCGATGGCCAATTTACACATTCCTATCGTATGTGTAGCTAAACCACCCATAAAGCTATGATGGATTTTACTTGCTGCAGGATATTCATAAAACTTATCTTCATAATATTTGAGACAAGCTGTAACGATTTTAGCGATGTTGATATTATTGATGCGATGAATAGCGTCTTCAATAGAATGACGTAAATCATCTTTTGATATCGGTGATTTAATGATGAAATCTTCCTTATTGACATCACTCTGTTGAACGGGTAAAACCCTCATCACTTTAGCTTGCAAGGAATTACGATACTTGATTATTTCTAATTCAAATTCAAATACTTTGCCCGTTTCAATCTCTTTTTCAATATTAGCTTTGACATCCCACATCTTAGCTTCAATGGTCTTTGTGTCATCTTGTAAGGTGAGTGTCAGATATGGTGAACCATTATTAGTAGTTCCTTTCACTATCGATGTCACTAATAATAAAGTATTGACATGTTCACCCTCTTTAAAATCTTTAATCTTTTTATTCATCATCCCACTCCATTTCATTTAATATCGCATATACAGCATCGACATTAAAACCTTTAGATACAAGCGAATGAAATACTCTATTTCGCAAGGTCGACCCTTCGTATTTACGTTCAAATCTAATTTTCGCTTTATTAGCTTCCTTTCTCAAGAGATTTTTCTCTTCAAAAGTTTCATCTTGAAACGACAATAGGCTCACTGCTTCTTTAGCTACTTCTAAATCAAAACCATTATTGATAAGCTTCTTTAATATCAATTGTTTTTTCATTTTTAGAGATTTATTGTGGATTTGATTTTGATATTTTTCAGCTAATTTTTTCGCTTTAACTAATTCAGAATCTGTACTATTTTGGTTCAGAACTAATTTTTCTATGATAGAAATTGGTATGCCAACCTTTCTCAAATTCTGAACCATCTTTTTCTTAGACATCAAGGAATTATCATAATATTCTAACTTCTCCATACAATAGCGATAGTCATCTAATAATCCTCTTTCAGAAAGTTTATCAATGATTTCATTAGCTGTCTTTATTGGCAACTCAAAATGTTTATTCAAATAATCATACATCTCTTTAACTGTATAATCACGATTTGCTAGGCGTCTTATACAAGCACGATAAGCTAAGACATATGGTTCATTTTCTTTAATCTCATCATATTGAGAAGTAGTTAAATTAGTATCTTTTCTAAGACCTAATTCATAATATT
Organism: uncultured Bacillota bacterium; assembly: GCA_949290085.1. GTDB lineage: Bacteria > Bacillota_I > Bacilli_A > Erysipelotrichales > Erysipelotrichaceae > CALUZH01. Next base: position 82,440 of record CASEQH010000052.1, read on the forward strand.
GTTCCAGAGTTAAATAAACTTTTTCTTCCTCTTTGTCATTAGATTTTAAATCTACCGTCACATAATCATTCTTAAGTCTAACAGACGATACGACATACTTGGTAGCATATTCGCCGATAGCTTTATGATAGAGATTAATAATGTTTTGACCAAAGGTATCCGCATCATATATCTTAGTAACTGAGACGGCTTTTTCACTCATCTTATTCAATTTATCATCATCCATCTTTAAGAACATTTCTAATTTATGCAGTAGTTCTCTTTCATCATTGAAGAAGAAACCATTTTCGTTTTCAAAGACAATATCTTCTAAGACTTCATCATATCTAGCAAATACTACTAAACCACTAGATAAAGCTTCAATATAAGTCATGCCCTGTGTTTCAGTAGTTGAGGCGCTGATAAAGGCATCGGCACTATGATAGTATGAAGGAACATTTACAAAAGGAACCTTGCCGATAAAGGTGATATAGTCATTTAAATCTAGTTCAGTAGCTAATTCTTTGAGTTCATCTAGTTGTGGTCCCCCACCGACAACCACAAACTTAATCTTTAACTTCTCGTCTTTGATTGACTTAAAGGCTCTTATTATCATATCAAGCGACTTTTCTTGAGCTATTCTGCCAACATATAAAAGCATCTTTTCATCATCTTGAATATTAGCACTTCTTCTTATCTCTTTAATAGTATCTAGAGAAGTATTCTCACGATTAAAGCGTGATAATTCAGTTCCAGTTGGAATGATAGAAATAGGCGTCTTAATGCCATATTTCATTAACATGTCACGTGTTTTTCTAGATGGAGCAATCAGTTCCATACAAGCGTCACCATAGAGCTTAGAAATGGCAGAAACAGCCTTCTTAGCTAGTTTATCAACACTTTCTAAGTGCGTAAAATTGACATAGTGGGTATATTCTTCATAAGTTGTATGATATGTTCTAACCAAAGGAATATGTAATTGTTTAGCGACGATATTGGCGAAAATACCAACGCCAAATTCTGTGTGGACATGAATAATATCAAAATTTAATTTCTTTAAATCTTCAATGAAGAGATAATGAATTGGGCTTGCCATGGCATAGCCATATAATTGCTTAAGCTCAATGCCTGGTAATCGAATAATCTTACCTTCTTGTTTAATCTTCATGATACCGGGATAAGTACATACGACATAGGCATCATGTCCATATTTCTCTAATTCTTTACGCAGTAATTCAATGGATGTGACTACTCCATTGACATCAGGTAAATAAGTATCTGTAAATAGAGCTACTCGCATTAACACTCCTCAACTTTCATCATTTTGACATATAAGAAACACAAACTGCCGACGATTATCATCAAATAGTAGGTTAAAAAACGCCATATCAACATTACCGTTGTTACTAAGGTCGTATCAAAGAGATTGGAAAACATCATGATAAAGATGGCTTCTGTTCCACCACTAGCTCCAGGGATAGGTATTAGACCAGAGGCGATAGATACAAAAGAACCCATAGCTAGACAATTTAAGAATAAATCAAAATCAGGATTGATACCTAAAGCGACAAATATCGCAAAAGGAATAGAATAATATATCACTAGCCTGATGATACATAAAATGACAGAAATCACCAATTCCTTCTTGTGGTCTTTTAAATGGGCAGCCTCATAAGTGAACTTATTAAGTTGAGTATTGATGCTATCTAAAGTTTTCTGCTTATCTTTGATAATATGCAACTTAAAAGCTATATCGATACCCTTAGTAGATATCCACTCATGAACCTTCTTAAATTTAGCCAAGGCATATAACATAAAGATAATAAAGGCGTTTAAAGCAAAACCTATCAAGACAAAGATGAATAGATTGGAATATTCATTATAAAAGATTGGAAATTTTAAAACGATTAAAATGAGCCCCAATATACACATAGTCGTCTGATAGACTATAAATTCAGTCCATAATACCGAACCAGCTTCCCCTGTCTGTACACCTTGTTTCTTAAAGACATAGAATTGAGCTATTTGCCCTCCGGATGCACTTGGTGTGATGCCATGGAAGAAAGAGGCTACTAAGGCATTGATATAACCTTGTCTTATACGATATTTAGGATGAGTAATCCTTGTGAAAAGAGTCAGCACTAAACCGACTGAATATTGCCAAAAAAAGACCATCAAAATGCATATGATCATATATTCTATTTTAATCGAAGCAAAGGCAGCAAATACTTCTTCAGTATTTCCCGAAAGAGAGAAATACATGACAATTGCACCAATGACAAAGATTAAAAAGATATTAAATAAATAATTACTAAATATTTTCTTCATGTTTCATCTTATTGTATACACGTGTATAAACTTCTTTCAACTGCTCTCCTATCTTATCAATAGAACGCTCTTTAGCTGTCTTATAAGCACTATCTCTAGTATCTTTTAAATTACCCTCTATCGTATTGTAAATCAATTTTACAAAATCGTCATTATCCTTACCCTTGTAACAATTAATGCCATCTTCTAGCCAAGGATCAAAAGCTCCAATATCACGAACGATAATTCTTTGCTTGGAAGCCATTGCTTCAAGAACTACGATACCTTCTGTCTCTTCATAAGACGGAAAGAAGAAACAATCACTAGCTAGATAAGCTCCTTCGATAATACCGCCCTTGACATAACCTGGCATGATGACATTTATCGGTCTTTCCTCACAAGCTTTAGTTATATTAGAAGGAATAGAAATACTAGGAGTATCTCCAAACCAGATAAATTTATATTGTGGCAATCTCTCAGCAACTTTAAAGAAGTCTAGAATACCCTTTCTTTCAAATAAGAGACCGACACTCATGACAATCTTATCTTCTTCTGATAAGCCAAAGTAACGGTAGAAAGCTTTAATTTTCTCTTCATCATAAGCATATCTATCTAAGTCAATACCATTAGATATGGCTGTGATAGGTAATTTGATACCATAATTCTCTAATAGTTTTTTCGAGTATGGCGTCGGTGTAATAATCTCATCAGCCTTAGAATATAGACCGATTAAATACTTCTTCACAAAGGGCGAAATCTGATTAGAAAATAAGAATGAATTCCTAAAATCCTCCTCAGTAGAATGAGCATGATAAATAACAGCCTTCCCTTCACTATGCGCCTTATTTATAATATTTGAAGAATTTAAATACATCGTATTGATGTGCAAAATATCATAATCATCAAAAGGATCGGTAGTAAAATCGACACCAGCACTTTCTAGCGCCAACATCTGATGGCGTTTAGCACGACCGATACCTGACATAGACAAGACTTTTTCATTTTCAAAATATAATAAAACTTTCATAAACTAATTATACTATAAACCTGAATCAACAAAATACTTAAAACTCTTATACAGGGGCCTATAGAGTATTAGCACGATGATAAAATTGCTGATACCATGTACTATTGAAAAGACAAACCCTGATAGAAGATAAGCTATACCGGCAGAAAAACCGCTTAGAAAATATGGAATACTAAAGGGAATATCAAATAGAAGACCAAAAATCAAAGAGATAAAAGCTACTCTATATTCATCAGTCAAAATATTTTTTAAGTAATAAGTGACAAAGATAATTATAAACCAAGTCAAATAATAACTGATTGAATAGATATTAAAGCCATATAAGAGATTCTGGATGGTGGCGAAGGAAAAGACAATTAACGATAAATCTTCTAATTTCATAGTCATTGAAAAGATAATCAATAACAAAGTCACCACTTCCACATTAGGAATGAAGGCTAGGGCTTCTTTTAGGGCAATTAATATCGCTATGAGCAAGGCATCAACGACAATTGATTTAACCCTATTCATACTTGCTTAATTCAAAGATAAAGCTGTCACCATCTTCTATAGCTAGTGCAGAGGCAGCTGGACAAAAACCACTTTCTAGACATATCTTATTGTTTTCTGAAGAATAGGTCCAATACTTAAATTGACTGGTGTCTTCCTCAAATAATTCATCGACCCCCATACCTTGAATATACATACCATATTCGCTATTAGAATATTTTAATTCGATATTATCATTTTCATCTAGTTCTAGTAATAATTCTTCTAGAGTTGATGCATTGGTTTCAAAACTTTCATCTAAGATATTTTCATCCTCAATGATAATCTTGATGTCTATCTCTTTATTTGAACTATCACCAAGATTTTCATTTCTAAAATAGTTGATAGCTAGAATAGATATCATAATAATAGCAGCAACTAAGATATATTTTATTTTTTTACTCACTTATTAATTCTCCTAGGTCTAATTAAACATTTTGGTCCATAACCAACTAAATCTAAACGATTAGCTTTCTTTAAAGCCTCATATACCAAAGAATAATTTTTTGGATTTTTATATTGCATCAAGGCTCTTTGTATAGCCTTACCATGTGGACTTTTTTCGACAAATACTTCCTTGCCTGTCAAAGGATGAATACCAGTATAATAGATTACTGTCGATATAGTTGAAGGGGTTGGATAGAAGTCTTGCACCTGTTGGGGTTGATAGTGAATATCTCTTAAGTATTCAGCTAGAGCGATAGCACTATGAATATCACTGCCAGGATGCGAAGACATGAGATATGGAACCAAGTATTGGTCTTTATGATATTTTTTATTGATTTCCTCATATTTCTTCTTAAATTTTTCATATACTTCTCTTCTAGGTTTACCCATGACATCTAAGACTTCATTAGAAATGTGTTCAGGCGCAACCTTCAATTGACCAGAAATATGATATTGAACTAATTCCTCAAAGAATGTATCATCCTCATCATAAATCAAATAATCATAACGTATGCCACTTCGCACAAATACTTTTTTAATGCCATCAAGTTTTCTAATAGCTCTAAGTATATCTAAGTAGTCAGTATGTGATACTTTAAGATTGGGACAACGTGGCGATAGACATTGCCTATTTGTACATACGCCATACTTTTCTTGTTTATCACAAGCCTTATGATAAAAGTTGGCAGTAGGTCCGCCGACATCATGAATATAGCCTTTAAAATCATCCATGGCAATCAACTTTTTAGCTTCATTGACTAACGATTCTTTTGAACGTGATTGAATAATTCTTCCTTGATGGAAAGTCAAGGCGCAGAATGAACATCCACCAAAACATCCTCGGTTGGATGCTAGAGAAAATTTTACTTCATCAATCGATGCCACATGCTCACCCTTTTGTTTATAAGAAAAATGATAATCACGCTCATAAGGCAGTTCATAAGTATCATCTAGTTCCATCTGGGTCAAAGGACGATTTGGACGATTTTGCACCACATAGAAATCATCATATTTTTCCACTAGAGTCTTAGCGCTGTAGTGGTCTGTATTTTCATATTGCATCTTAAACGATTCGGCATACTTTTTCTTATCTCTTTTTAATTCTTCATAACTAGGTAAGATAATACAGTCATCATTTAAAAAGGAAATATCATTAGTCTTATAGACAGTACCATCTAAATAGACAAGGTCCTTAGCCCTTAAACCAGAATCTAAAGCCTCGGCAATTTCAACTATCGAAATATCGCCCATGCCATACATTAAAAGGTCTGCTTCACTATCAAGAAGCACGCTTTTTCTTAAATCATCATCCCAATAGTCATAGTGAGCAAGCCTTCTAAGGCTAGCCTCTATACCACCGATGATAATATCAGTGTCAGGATAAGCGCTTCTAGCCAACTTACTATAGACAATTAAAGCTCTATCAGGTCGATGATTTAAACCATCATGAGAATAGACATCTCTTTTTCTTCTAATCTTGGCAACACTATAATTATTGACCATTGAATCGATATTGCCACCACTGATTAAAAAACCGAGTCGTGGCTTGCCAAAACGCTTAAAGTCCTTATTGCTTTGATAATCAGGCTCAGCTAGGACACATACTTTATAACCCCTATTTTCAAGTATTCGTGTAATAATAGCGGCTCCAAAGGATGGATGGTCGACATAGGCATCCCCAGTCACATAGACAAAATCAGGTACTTCTATACCCTGTTCAATCATTTCTTGATAAGTAGTCGGTAAAAATGTCATCTTTTAAAACCTCATTATGATTCTATCATTTTTTATAAGCTTATTGCCATAAATCACCCAAATAAAAAGAGCTCAAGATTTTTCTTGAACTCTTCAATTTAGTTTAATAGCTAATTATTTAACCATTTCTCTCAAACGCTCATAACGTTTTTGAGCATCTTTAAGAGTCTTATCCATCATTTCGTTAGCTTTTTCTTCGCCCTTTAACTTAATTAATTGTGAGAATCTAGTTTCATTCATTAAGAAATCATGGAATTTAGACCAATCTGGTTCCTTAGAGTCAATAGTTAATGGATGTTCGTTACGTGGATCGAAACGATATAATGTCGTATATCCACATTCAACAGCCTTAGCTTGAACTCTTTGATGATTAGATAATCCACCCTTAATTCCGTGTTCAACACATGGTGAGTAAGCGACGATCAATGATGGTCCATCATAGCTTTCTGCTTCACGGAAAGCATTTAAGGTCTGCTGACGATTAGCACCCATAGATACAGAAGCTACATATACATGTCCATATGACATAGCAATCATACCTAAGTCCTTCTTAGCTGTAGCTTTACCACCAGCAGTAAACTTAGCGATAGAAGCAGCTTGTGAAGATTTAGAAGATTGTCCGCCAGTATTAGAATATACTTCAGTATCTAATACAAGGATATTAACATTTAAATCATTAGCGATGACATGGTCTAATCCGCCATATCCGATATCGTATGCCCATCCGTCACCACCGATAATCCATACTGACTTAGATACTAAGTCTCTTTCGTAATCTAGAAGTTCCTTGACAGCTGGATTAGAAGATTTCTTAACAGCTTCAATTACTTCATCCTTGCAAGCTCTCTGTAAGTCTCTATCACCCTTGCACGCAAGATATTTCTCGAATGCTTCTTTGCAGTCACCATCTAAATTATTTTCCATAATTTCTAAGATATGTGCTTCTTTATAGTTTTGAGCAATAGCCATACCGAAGCCGTATTCAGCATTATCTTCGAATAATGAGTTAGCCCACGCTACACCGTTGCCATCTTTATCATTGACAAATGGAGAAGATGGAACACTTGAACAGTAAATCATTGAACATCCAGTCGCATTAGCTACCAACATGTCTTTACCGAATAATTGAGAAACTAACTTGTAATATGGAGTTTCACCACAACCTGGACAAGAACCAGATACTTCGAAGTAAGGCATTAAGAATTGTGAACCCTTAACTGTATTAGTAGGGAAGTATTGAGTCTTGTATTCAGTTTCTTTGAATAAGTAATCTGCAAGAGGTTCTTGGTCGAGTTTAGTATTGACATCAACCATAGTAAGCGCCTTATTGCCGCCTTTACCTGGACATTCAGTTACACATAGACCGCAACCTACACAGTTAGCAGGTGATACTTGAATACGATATTTGAGATGTTCAACACCCTTGCCCATAGCTGGAATTGTCTTGAATTCCATTGGTGCATTCTTAATTTCTTCTTCAGTTAATAAGAATGGTCTGATAGTTGCGTGTGGACATACGAATGAACAGAAGCCACATTGGATACAGTTATCAGGATTCCAACTAGGTACTTGAATAGCGATAGTACGTTTTTCGCGGAATGATACATTGTTTTGAATTGAACCATCGGCTAAACCATATTTCATGAAGTTACTTACTGGTAAATCATAACCATCAAGTGAGTTGATACCCATTACGTGAACATCAAAGTATTCATCACCAGTTGAAACTCTAGTCTCATCATATGGAAGATCAGCCCATTCAGGTTTAACTTCGATTTCAACAAGCCCTGACTTACCTTCATCAATAGCTTTATAGTTTAATGCTACAATGTCATCACCCTTCTTAGAATATGTCTTTTTAGCCATGTATTTCATTAATTCAACAGCTTTGTCATAAGGCATAATCTGTTCGTTTAGTGCGAAGAATGCTGATTGTAGGATAGTATTAGTTCTTCTGCCCATACCGATTTCTAAAGCAATCTTAGTTGCATCGATAATATAGAACTTCGCATGTTTCTTAGCTAAGCTAGCTAATAATCTATTTGGTAAGTGATGTTCGAGTTCTTCCTTAGGGAAAGTAGTATTAAGTAAGAATGTACCACCATCCTTAAGGCTCTTAATCATGTCATATTTGAAGCAATATGCATCTAATGAACAAGATACGAAGTCAGCATTTTCAACATAGTATGTTGAACGAATTGGTGTAGGTCCAAAACGTAAGTGTGAACGAGTTACACCACCAGCTTTACGAGAGTCATATTGGAAGTAAGCTTGAGCATATTGATCAGTATTATCGCCGATAATCTTAATTGATGATTTATTAGCACTAACTGTACCATCACTACCTAGACCGAAGAATAGACATGAAGTATAGTCATGGTCATTGTGGAAGTTAGGATCTAGAGGAAGTGACAAATGTGTTACGTCATCATTGATACCGATTGTGAATTCATCCTTCATTACGTCTTTCTTAAGTTCATCATATACAGCCTTAATTTGATTTGGAGCTGTGTCATGAGAGCTTAAACCGTAGCGTCCACCGATAATTTCTAAATCTTTATGATGTTTTAAAGAAGCGCATACATCTAGATATAATGGTTCACGAGAACCAGGCTCAGCACTTCTATCTAATACAGCGATGCGTTTAACAGTCTTAGGTAAAACTGCTTCTAGATACTTAGTTGAGAATGGACGGAATAAATGAACTTTAATTAATCCAACTTTTTCGCCTTGAGCTACAAGTGTATCAATTGTCTCTTTAATTGTTTCAGTGACAGAGCCCATAGCCACAATAACTCTTTCAGCATCTGCAGCACCATAGTATGTGAAAGGTGCGTAATGACGTCCTGTATGCTTAGAGATTTCTTGCATGTAATCATTAACGATGTCAGCCATTTCGTAGTGATAATGATTTTGGGCTTCCTTACCAGCAAAATAAACGTCATCGTTTTCAGCTCCACCTCTAGTAACTGGATTTGAATGAGGGTTTAAAGCGTTGGCACGGAAACGTTCAACGGCATCCATATCAATTAAGCTCTTGAGGTATTCTTGGTCCATAACTTCAATCTTTTGAATTTCGTGAGAAGTTCTGAAACCATCGAAGAAATGGATGAATGGAAGTGAGCCTTTAATAGCTGATAGATGAGCTACACCGGCTAAGTCCATACATTCTTGTACAGAATGTGATGCCAACATACATACGCCTGTCTGGCGGCATGCGTATACGTCTTGGTGATCACCGAAGATTGATAATGATCTACCAGCTAGTGCTCTAGCAGCTACGTGAATAACACCTGGAAGTAGTTCTCCTGCCATCTTATAGATGTTTGGAATCATCAATAGTAAGCCTTGAGAAGCAGTGAATGTAGAAGCGAGAGCACCACCTTGAAGTGCACCATGCACTGCACCAGCAGCTCCACCCTCGGCCTGCATCTCAACTACTTTGACAACTTTATCAAAGATATTTTTACGACCTTGAGAAGCCCAAACATCAATTACCTCCGCCATTGGAGATGACGGAGTTATTGGATAGATACACGCAACCTCAGTAAACGCATAGGCGCAATGAGCGGTAGCGGTATTACCATCCATTGACATAAATGTTTTTGTCATATTTTTCCTCCTAAATTGCTATATTAATTATAGTATAAATAAAGCGAATATGTAAACGAATTCACAAATGAAAAAAGGCATCAAAACCTATTAGTCGCCATAAATGATGGCATCAAATATAGGTTTTTTGCCCTTTTTATCAGCTGGTCGATGACCATAACATTGATATAAATCATAGCCAGGTAGATGATTTCCTTCGATTACAACCACCCCTTTATCTTTGCTTAAACACATATCCCATCCACACATGCTAAGGCTTGGTGTAACTAGGGCTACTGCTTTTGCCGTCCTTATGACCTTATCGAAGTCTTTTATCTTAAAGCCCTTAATTAGGATATTGCTGTCGGGATGATACTCATATTCCTTTTCGTCCTTGCTGACACCAACAGTGTAGACAAGACCATTTTCATCAACCAAGGCATTGAGACCACCGTGATTAAAATTATCTACCACAACCCCACTTCGCCCCATTCTAAGAGCGATAAATGGCGTATAGACCTCATTATTTTTAAGAATAGTAACTACTCTAATCGTATTGATAGAACTTGGATTTAGACAAGCCATCGATTCATCTTGAATAATCAATTCTTCTAAGAGATATTGTTTATTATTCATCAAGCGTTCATATACTTCTTTTTCATTATTGTTTATGCTTATTTTTTCTATGCCACTTCCACATAATTGGTCGACGGGCTTGACAATAAACTCAGAATATTTCTTTATAAAGCTTAGAAAATCTTCGTAAGTTGCCTCACGCAAGTCTAAGAAATCTCTTTTAGCGAAATCCTTATAAACTTTTAAGAAAGTAGGTTTATCATTGACGATATCATAACTTTTAGGATCATTTAATAGTCGACAATACTCATCATTGACAAGTCTTGTCACATAAGTTGCTTTTAGGTCATCACTCAACTCTTCAAAGTGGAAATTTCCATAATCGATATAGCCAGACCCAAACTTCCTTGAGCATCTAAAAATATCATAGAGAATAAATAAATAAGAGCGACCAGAACGATCATGTATCCTTTTTATCATCGCGAACATTCTCTTGTAATCTAATTCTAAAATTCTTCTTAAATAACGCATGATAAATACCTCTTTCTATAGAACTATCTTCAACCATTCGCCCTTTTGAAAACGAATGAAGGAGATGACAAAACGCATAAATTGATCTAGGAATAAGCCCATCCATGCGCCAATTAAGCCAAGTCCTAGTGGATAAGCTAATAGATATGATAAAAATGGTCTAATGATTCCTACACAAAATAACATCATCCAAGCGACAAAGCGAACATCTCCTGCTCCTCTAAGCGAACCGATAATGATAACTTGCGGAATTTGAAATAAGATGGTAATTCCGAGTATCTTCATAGGAATAGAAGCTAGTTCAATAACTTCTAGGTCATTAGAAAATATCTCGACTAATTGATTAGAGAAGATGCTGACTGTTAGACATAATAAGACAGCGATAGCTATGCCTATGAGTTGAGAAAAACGCGTATAGACTATAGCTAAGTCACTTCTTTTCTTGCCTAATGATTGTCCTACCAGAGAAGTATTAGCTACTTGTAAGCCATCGCCAAAGGCAAATGATATCGTCATGATATTCATGCATACCTGATGAGCAGCAAATTCACCAGTGCCAAGACCAGCCACTACCTTAGCGTAGATAAAGAAACCTACACGTAAGAATATCTGTTCAATAAAGGCATTTAAAGCGACACTGAAAAGTCTTTTTGTCTTGGTCTTAAAGTTTTCAATGGCTTCAAAAGTCCAATGCAGATAACGTTTTTTAATCATCATCGAAATGACGGCTATGACAAAAGAGACAGTATTACCTATAGCTGTAGCGATAGCTGCACCCTTGACACCCAAAGCAGGAAAACCTAAATATCCATGAATTAATAAGGCATTAAAGATAATATTGATAATATTAGCTGTGAGATTAGTAACTAGCGATATCTTGGCATAACCTGCCCCTCTTTGAGCAGATGTGATGGTTAGACCTATCGAATAAGGAATTAAAGACAAGGTCACAATTTGAAAGTAGTCTTTAGCTAGATAGATATAGTCACTTTGTGCCCCCGCAAACCATAGAACAGGCTCAGCAAAAAGATAAGCAGATAGACAAATTATCACACTTATTATCGTTGAGAAGATGATAGCTAATTTAGTATAGTCATTGGCATCCTTTTGCCTGTTCTCGCCCTTTCTTCTAGCCACATAGACAATAGTAGCTGTATTTAAAGCCAGAATAGGTGCTAAAACTATATACTTAGGTTGCGTGCAGATACCAACCGCCGAAATAGCTTCTTTACCTAAGTAGCCAACCATAATCATGTCCATAGCTCCAATCAAAGCTATTAAGACATTTTCTAATGCACTAGGCCATGCCATGGCAAAAGTATCTTGATATAATTTTTCATTAGTTGGCATTTCACCCATAATCTGTTCGGGTTTTAAGATGCCTTGCCATGTCGCAAATCTTCTTACAATATTCATAACTTCTCCATTAATTCTATTAACCTAAAATTAAGCACGAATTGAAATAAAAGGCAAGATAGAAATGAATATCTTGCCTATCAATTATACTAATATTTAGCCTTTTTTCACTATTATGACAACTACTTTAGTATTGACTGGATATTGTCCAGGATTATAGCTTGTGCCATAGTCGCCAACCGAAATAGAAGCAATCTGACCATCGCCTAAAGCTGTATCAGAAATAGTTTCTATCGTCAAATCAAATACACCTAAATTCCTTGTGACACGATCTAGCGCTTCTGCATAACCTTCTCCCATTGCAGAGTTAGCTGCATATAAATCAGGCAAACCGATGTAGGATGTACGAATCCCAGAAGAGACAACTAAACTGACTGTTGAATTGACAGGTTGATTGCCTTTTTTATCCTGTCTTATAACTATACCTGCCTCATATGTATCACTTGTCTCATAACTTATATTATAAGTGATGGAATCAATAGCACATGAAGCAGCATTTGAACTACAAGGACTAGACTGTCCTACATAATTTGGCACATTCACATACTCGATTGCTGGTGGTTCGCTAGGTGAAGGCTCGGGACTCTCTTGTGCCTCATTTATAGCGACATTACAAGTCACAGATACATTGATGCCACTACTACTAGCTTGGCAAGCAAAGGTAATACCATTATCATAATCACTAGTTTCTACATCTTTAAAGCTGATATTTATGTGAGCGTTGCGATTGTTGTAGGAAGTGGCTACGCTTTGAGCTTGTGACTTACTCTTACCATTGTAATCTGTGCTATTAAATGCATATGGGCCTTCAGATAAGGAATAATTAATTGTATCACCTTTTTTAAATGAGCCATCATCATAACTATAAATATTACCCTTGGCTATAGTGGTTGAAAAATAAGTTACGTTCGACTTATTAACATTCAAACCTAAAGATTTGATGTATTCAATAAATGATGCTTCCGTCGAGTTTAATTTATCGTCTGCAACTGTAACCTCCTCTTCAGCTTGACCAGAAGATAGATAAACTTTAACTGTATTGCCACTACCGATTAAAATTCCAGCTTTAGGATCGGTTGAGACGACATAGTTTTCCTTGATTGTCGCTGATTCAACATAGTAATAGTTAACTTTTATATTGTTTTCTTTTGACCAGTTATCGACTGAACTACGTGAAGAATTATAGAAATCAGGCATTGATAAACCATTACCTTGCGAAATAGTTATTGTGATACTATCGCCAACACGCATTTCACTTTCAGCTTCAATACTCTGTTCAATAATTTTTCCTTCAGGATAAGCTGAAGATATAACATAGTTATATTTTACATTGATGCGATTATTGTCAGCCCATTTATCGATTTGAACTTTCGTATAAGTGCTGAAGTCAGGAACTGTAATAACTACATTGTCAATATCATTCCCAGCTGAAATAGTAACGATAATTTCATCACTTCTTTTAGCTTTGCCCTCAACATTGAGTTTAATGACCTTATCAATTTCATTTTCTTCATCTAAAACATATTCGAAGCTATAATTTGAGAATTTATTTTCATCTAACCATTCCTTCATCGTCGCTTTAGTCATATTGTCTATGCTAGGTAGAGCTACTTCTAAGTCAGGATTATAGCCTAGAGATATGACGATAGTAATACCACCAGAAATGGATTCACCTTCCTTAACAGATTGATATGAAACTTGACCCTCTTCTACTTCTTCACTGTACTCATATCTGATTTTAACCATCTCATCAGATAAATCATTGCTCTGTTTCCACTCGATTACTTCATTTTCTGTCAGATTAGAAAAATTTATCGCTAGTACATCCTGTGGTCCAAACATGGAATAAGCTAAAAATCCAGCAATGACAATTAAGATAATCAATACTGTCAACAGAATAATATTCGTTTTGCTTTTAAAGAAATCTTTCATTTTAATTACTCTCACTAACTTCTAATTCAATGCGATCACGAACATCGGTAGTATAAAATTCTACTTTTCTTCCATCAAAGATGATTTCACCAATATCGCGATGATTTATATTGCTGAATTCGATTATGTCATTATATCCATCGGCACTAATTCCTAGATACAAGCGATAATGGCCACTAGGTAAATCTTCTTTTGATAATGAGGTGCTAGCTTTAAAACACATACTATCAAGATTATTTGAAGAACCTAGTATTTCACCATAATCAACTTCGCAAGCATAGGAAGTAGTATCTATAGGATAAGATTTACCACTATCATCAACTAGATATACTTGATGATATTGTTTACTTTGATCAATTGGATAATCTGTTCCATAAATCATACCATAACCATCAATATTCAATAATCCATCACTTTCTGATATTGTATTATAACCAAATAACGAATTACTCAAAGTAGGTTTAGATATTTCTTCATAGCTCAAATCATTCTTCATGACATCAAGCTCAAATCCAAATGAATAACGCTGATTAGTACTCAAGATATATTTTATGTCATCTGCAGAACCCAGAGTCATATTATAACGACTTTGAGTCGAGAATAGACGGGCTTGTTTCTCTGTGCCTGATACATTAATTTTAATATAGACATCATAAGAACCTTCATCGATAGTCGATAGGTCTATTCTACCATCATACAATGGATAATTATATGTATATCCATCATTTAGACTAAATCCATCACTCTCTAAGCTATCAAGAGCAAACTCATATACTTTTTCACTATCAGTCTTATCAACTAATACTAGTATATGATTGATATCTTCGCGCTCAATAATATTTACTTGATCTAAGATAGCAATGCCACTTACAGTCAAATATTTTTCATCAAATGAAGCATTGTATAAAGATTGTCTTATCGGATTAGCTTCGACATTTGCTTCTGTGACAACTAGTGAATTTAAAGAATCTTTAATCAAGAAGCTATATATCTTATTATTGATTGTCTTAGAAGGTAATAATTCTTGACCTTTAATATCAAAACTATATTCAGTTTCATCATTTAGATACTTAGTTATAACTTTCATTGTATAAGTACCAGCTTCAATTGATGAA